>NZ_JBXWSK010000079.1:0-15732 GCF_059613385.1 Ruegeria sp. BHSA162 | reverse complement strand
AGTCTTATGCGCTGTATCCGCATCTGACTGTTCGGGGGAACATGGAACTGGGCTTGAAGCAGGCCGGGCATCCCAAGGACGAAATCGCGCGCAGCATCACCGAAGCCAGCCGCATGTTGTCGCTGGATCCCTATCTTGAACGTCGCCCGGCCGAGTTGTCCGGCGGTCAGCGCCAGCGCGTCGCGATCGGCCGCGCGATCGTGCGCAACCCCAAACTGTTCCTGTTCGATGAACCGCTGTCGAACCTGGATGCCGCGTTGCGCCTGAACACCCGGGTCGAAATCGCAAACCTGCACCGCCAGATCGACGCCAGCATGATCTACGTGACCCACGACCAGACCGAGGCGATGACTTTGGCGGACAAGATCGTCGTGTTGCGGGACGGCCGAGTCGAACAGATCGGCAGCCCGATGGAGCTGTACAACAACCCCGCCAACCGGTTCGTGGCCGAGTTCATCGGGTCTCCGGCGATGAATTTCGTGCCCGCCGATCGGATCGGTGGATCTGGCCGGCAACTTATCGGCATTCGCCCTGAATACGCTCGCCTTGGGCAGACGGGTCCGCTGTCAGGCACAGTCGTTCACGTGGAAAACCTTGGCGCAGATACCAACGTGTTGGTCGATATCGGTACCGAAAAGCCTTTTACCGTTCGGGCCTTTGGTCAGCATCAGGTGTCCCCGGGGACACAGGTCGGCATCGACTATGATCCGGCCAATGCACTGACGTTCGGAGAGGACGGGTTGCGGGTTTGACCGGGCGCGTTCAGCGCCCCCAATTGTCGGCCGGGTCGCTGTCGGCATAGTCTCGCAGCTGCGGAATGTTCGAGATTTCCGCGTGGTTGCGGTTGATCTTTACTCCCACCGCCTTGAGCCGTGAAAACGCACGGCTCAGGCTTTCGGGCTTCATGCCCAGACGCCCGGCGATCAGCATCTTGTCATAAGGCAGCTCGACTTCGCAGGCGCCTTCGTCGCAATCACACAGGTTCAGCAGGAACTCGGCCACCCGCTGCGCCCCGGTCTGGGCCTTGAGCTGTTCCAGCTGGGACACCAGCGAATGCAGATGGGTGAAGGTCGAAGCCAGGATCGAGATCCCGATCTCGGGGTCGGTCTTCATCAAGGAAATCAGCACCGGGCTGGGAATGTGCATGATCTCGCAGGCCGAGACCGCCTCGGCCGAAACCGGATAGGGCACGTTGCGCAGCGCTACCGCTTCGCCAAAGCTTTCGCCGCGGGTAAAGACGCTGACCACGGCCTCAGCCCCGGTGGGCGACATGCGGAACAGCTTGACCCATCCGGCCAGCACCACATGCACGGCCTGGGCGCTTTCTTCCTGCACAAAGATCGTCTCGCCACGGTCATACTGGCGCCAGATCGCGTGGCTCAGCAGGGTTTCGACATGCTGATCCGGCAGGCTTTTGAGCAGCAACGACTGCCGCGCAATGGCTTTTTGTGCTTCATGCGCCACGAAGGCATCCCCTTTTGTCCGGCCGAAAACCCGACCCATCCATCCCTGCGCCAGCCTATGCCAAACCCGCGCGCCGCGCACCACCCTTTTCCCGGCCTCGCTTGACTATTGTCATGTTCCCGGCGCGCGCGCGCCCATAGTCTGCACGCCAACGGCCAGTTTTCCGGGGAGATCGAGACATGGATTACGAGCATTTCTTCAGCCAGAGCCTCAGCGACCTGAAGGCCGAGGGCAACTATCGTGTCTTCATCGATCTGCAGCGCAAATGCGGCGCCTTCCCCAATGCCCGCCAGACCGATGGCGCGGCGGCACGGGACGTGCGCATCTGGTGTTCGAACGACTATCTGGGCATGGGCCAACACCCCTCGGTTCTGGCGGCAATGCATGATGCGCTAGACCGCTGCGGCGCCGGTGCGGGCGGCACCCGCAACATTTCCGGCACCACCCATGACCACGTCCTGCTGGAACACGAACTGGCCGACCTGCACGGGAAAGAGGCGGCGCTGCTGTTCACATCCGGCTACGTCTCGAACTGGGCGGCGCTGGGGACGCTGGCGGCAAAGATCCCCGGCCTGATCGTGTTCTCGGACGCGCTGAACCATGCCTCGATGATCGAGGGCATCCGCCATTCGCGGGCGCAGAAGGTGATCTGGAAGCACAACGATCTGGACGACCTGCGCGCCAAGCTGGCCGCCGCCGACCCCGAGGCGCCCAAGATGATCGCCTTTGAATCGGTCTATTCGATGGACGGCGACATCGCGCCGATCAAGGAAATCTGCGACCTGGCCGATGAATTCGGCGCCATGACCTATCTGGACGAGGTCCATGCGGTCGGCCTCTATGGTCCCCGCGGCGGCGGCATCGCCGAGCGCGAGGGTCTGATGCACCGTCTGACCGTGATCGAGGGCACGCTGGGCAAGGCCTTCGGCGTGGTGGGCGGCTATATCGCCGCGTCGGCCGCGCTGTGCGACTTCGTGCGCAGCTTTGCCAGCGGCTTCATCTTCACCACCGCCCTGCCCCCGGCGATCGCCGCCGGGGCGGCGGCCTCGATCCGGCATCTGAAACAATCGAATGCGGAACGCGACCTGCAGAAGGCGCGCGTGGCCCAGGTGCGCGCCCGGCTCGACACCGAGGGCATCCCGCATCTGCCCAACCCCAGCCACATCATCCCGGTGATGGTGGGCGACCCGGTCAAGTGCAAGTTCATCTCGGACACGCTGCTGGAAGAGTTCGGCATCTACATCCAGCCGATCAACTATCCCACCGTGCCCAAAGGAACCGAGCGGCTGCGCATCACGCCCTCACCCGTGCACACCGATGCCGATATCGACCATCTGGTCGGCGCGCTCTCGGCGCTGTGGCAACGGTGCCAGATCGCCCGGATGCCGATGGCCGCGCAATAGATTTCTGTCCCTGAACTGGCAAGCCGCCGTGCCCCTGTGCGCGGCGGTTCTTTTTTGCCTCAGACCAGGTAGAGCGCAAAGATGAGTGCCGCAAAGGTGCTCAGCACCAGCGTGAAGCCGCGCAGCCAGGCCGGGCTGCGTTCAAGGTCGAGATACCGCGCCAGGATGACGCGGGCCTTGAACAGGGCCAACAGCAGGATACCGCCCCCGACCGGTCGGGACCCTACGGGCATGAGGGTCAGCAGGGCCGAGGCCAGGCTGAGCGCGATCAGGCCGGCCCAGGCGCGCGTCAGGCGATCCGCTTGGGTGGGTCGAGCAAAGAAGAACCTCGGCATCGCGTCACCCCAACAGGTAGATCACCGGAAAGAGCAGGACCCAGACCAGATCGACCATGTGCCAGAACTGGCCCCCCGCCTCGATATTGCGGGGATCGTCGCGCCAGGCGACCAGCAGCAGAATGACGACCCCGGCCAGCACATGCGCGGCATGGAACCCGGTGAGAAGGTAGTAGAACAGGAAGAACGGGTGGGTCTCGTAGCTGATGCCCTGCGCGGCCTTGCCGCCATATTCCGCGCCCTTGATGATCAGGAACACCACGCCCAGCAGGGCCGCGCCGATCAGGGCCAGCCGCGCGGCACCGCGTCGCGCCGCGTGCCGCCAGCGCAGCGCCCGCGCCGCCAGAAAGCCTGATGTGACCAGAACGCCGGTGTTGAGCGCGGCCCCGGTTCGGTAGAGATGGGATTGCGCCTCGGCAAAGCCTGCCGGGTCGGTCAGGCGGACGCCCACGAAGGCGGTCAGCCCGGCCCCGAACACCAGCAGTTCCGAGACGATCAGAACCCACATCAGCAATTCGCCGGGCAGCTCGTCGATCAGCGAAGCATCACTCATGCGCCGACCAGTTGGCGATAGATCTGCGGCAGGGCCATGGTCAGGCGGTTGGGGTCGGGGATCACCGCGAACCCGCCTTGCCCGAACATGCGCGGGAACCAGCTTTTGCCGGTCTTGTCGATGGTGACGCCAAAGACCGACTGCCCCGCCCGGCGCGCCTCGCGCACGGCCATGCAGGTGTCTTCGATGCCGTGGCGGCCCTCGTAGTGGTCCAGATCGTTGGGCTTGCCGTCGGTGATCACCAGCAGCAGCCGGCGTTTGCGCGCCTGCGCCGCCAGATCGGCCGAGGCATGACGGATCGCCGCCCCCAGCCGCGTGTAATGGCCCGGCCGCAGCGACGCGATGCGCTGCTCCACGGTGGCGGTCATGGGCTCATTGAACTTTTTGCAGCGCTGCACATAGACCCGCTGGCGTTTCAGCGAACTGAAGGCGTGGATGGCAAAATCGTCGCCGCAGGCGTTCAGACCCCAGGCCAGCGCCGCCAGTGCCTCGCGTTCGATATCGATCACCGCACGCCCCGCGACCGCGCTTTCGGTCGATCGGCTGACATCCAGCAGGATCGACACCGCCAGGTCGCGCGCCTCGGGACGGGATTGCATCCAGATGCGCTCGTTGCCCTCGCCATTGGCGCGGCGGTCCACGGCGCTGCGCACGGCGGCCTCGATATCCAGCTGGTCGCCGTCCAGATGGCCGCGGGTCATCACGCGGCCCGGGCGCAGGGCCTCGAACTGGCGTTTGACGGCGCGGATGCGGCGGGCGGTGGCCGGGTCCTTGCCGAAATCGGCGACATCCTCGCGAATCTCGGCATCCGAAGTCAGAACGTTGACGTGATCGGGCAGATACTGCCCCGTGCGCACATCCCATTCCGGGTACAGCACACGCCCCGAAAGGCGCTCGCGGTTCACGTCTTCGGGCGCGAGATCGAGATGCAGCTTCAGCCGCGTCGGCGGCGCCTTCGATATCTGGCCCAGCCCGATTTCGTCCTGATCGTCGGCGGCCTTTTTCGCGTTGTCCGGGTCGTCATCGTCGATCCGGCGGTTGAGGTTCAGGAATTCAGCCCAGCTGAGGATCGCCTCGAACTTGTGCAGGATCAAACTGTCCTGCCGCTCGGCCTGGTCGGATTTGCGGCGGCGGGCGCGGTGGGTCTTTTCCCCTGATTCCTCGGGTGGGCCGTCGGTGTCGCGGCTTTCGACCTCGGTGTGTTCGGAAAACGCGACCGCGCGCAGTTCGGGCCAAAGAGGCACCGGGCGGAACGGCTGGTACCCGCGCGGGGCGGCCACGTCGTCGCCCAGGGCGTCGTAGGCCTGGGCGCGGGCGGACAGGGGCGCCGGATCACCCAGCATCCAACGGATCAGGTCTTCGACGGCGGCCTCGGCCGAGGGCAGGCCGGGCAGATTGCGCTGATACAGCACGCCCTTGCACAGTTCGGTGTAAAGCGGGCACAGGCCCGGCGCGTCCTCGAGCGTTGCGGCGACCATCGCGCGGGCCGCCTGCAGGGCGCGCAGATCGGCGCGCAAAGGATCGTCCTCGTCGATGCGGGTTCCGGCATGGGCGGCCACCGCCGCCAGCCAGACATACAGCGCGCCATTGGCCTCGCGTGCGGGAAACACCGCCAGCCGGTCGGGCAGGCGCAGGACCTCGCCATCGAAACTGGCGCGCGGGATCAGCTCGGCCTCGGTGGCCAGCTTGCGCCGCCAGCCCAGCCGGTGGCGCGAGAGCTCGGGCGAAACCGGGCGCAGCTCGACGCCCGGACTGCCCCCAAGCCCCCGGAAAAGAACGGCCAGCCGCCCCGCGACCTGCGACAGGTCGACCGCGGCTCCTTCGTGCACCTCTGGTGCATCAAGGCGGCTGGCAAGGCTGTGCCACAGTTTCCCGATGGTTTCTTCGGGTTCCCATGGCTCAAAGTCGATCCTGACCATCGCCGGCCTCACCCAAAGACGGCGGTGACAAGATCGAGGAGCCCGCGTTTGATATCCTCGTCATCAGTCAGAGGTTCGATCATGGCGGCAAGGATGGCGCGGTCGGTGGACATGCCCTGCGCGATCAGAGTCGCGGCATAGACGACCAGGCGGGTGGATACGCCTTCCTCGAGGTCCTGACCCTTGAGCCCGCGCAGCTTGCCCGCCAGCCGCACCAGCGGCTTGCAGCGCTCCAGCGGCAGACCGCTTTCCTGCGCGACCACCTCGGCCTCCATCTGAGGCGAGGGGAAGTCGAATTCCAGCGAGATGAACCGTTGCCGGGTCGAGGGTTTGAGGGTTTTCAGAATGTTCTGATAGCCGGGGTTGTAGGAGGCCACCAGCATGAAGCCGGGCGCGGCCTCAAGCTCTTCCCCGGTGCGATCGATCGGCAGGATGCGCCGGTCGTCGGTCAGCGGGTGCAGCACCACGGTCACATCCTTGCGCGCCTCGACCACCTCGTCCAGGTAACAGATCGCGCCCTCGCGCACCGCGCGGGTCAGGGGACCATCGACCCAGACGGTCTCGCCGCCTTTCAGCAGGTAGCGCCCGATCAGGTCGGCGGCGGCCAGGTCGTCGTGGCAGGCCACGGTATAGAGCGGCCGACCCAGACTGGCGGCCATATGGGACACGAAGCGGGTCTTGCCGCAACCTGTCGGGCCTTTCAGCAGGACCGGCAGCTTGTTGGTATAGGCGGCGGCGAACACGTCGCATTCGTCGCCCTGGGGCAGGTAGAAGGGGGCGTCTGCCGCCCCCGTTCCCAGTTTCATGGAGCCGTCCATATTCATCACTCCGCCGGGGTTTCCGCGACGCCGGGTTCGATGACCTCTTTGCGCGGAACCCAGATCGAGTAGATGAACAGCAGCGCACCGATGACCACGACCAGACCGGAGCCGAAGCGCATCCAGTAGAAGATCGCGACCTGATCCTGCACATCCATGTAGTAGTCACCCACCACGCGCTGCATGTGCGTCTGGACGGTGCCGGCAAAGGTCAGCACGAAGGTCATGAAGACCATGCCGCCGGTCATCAGCCAGAACGAGGCCATGTTCAGCACCTGATTGTACGGATCACGGTTCTTCAGGATCGGCATCGCATAGGTGAAGATCGCCAGGTTGAGGCAGACATAGGCGCCGTAGAAGGCCAGGTGCCCGTGCGCCGCCGTGATCTGCGTACCGTGGGTATAGTAGTTCACCCCGTGCAGCGTGTGCAGGAAGCCCCAGACGCCGGCGCCGAAGAAGGCCAGCGTGGCACAGCCCAGCGACCACAGCAGCGCGGCCTTGTTGGGGTGGTCCCGACGGCCCTTCCAGACCATGACGAACGCAAAGGCCATCATCGCAAAGAACGGGATCACCTCGAGGCTTGAGAAGATCGACCCGATCCACTGCCAGTAACCCGGCGTACCGATCCAGTAGTAGTGGTGGCCGGTGCCCAAAATGCCCGAGAACAACGCGGCGGCGACGATGACATACAGCCATTTCTCGACCACCTCGCGGTCAACTCCGGTCAGCTTGAGCATCAGGTAGGCCAGGATCGAGGCCATGATCAGCTCCCACACGCCTTCGACCCACAGGTGAACGACGTACCACCAGTACTGCTTGTCGAGGCTCAGGTTGCCCGGGTTGTAGAAGGCGAACAGGAACAGCAGCGCCAGACCCCAGAGGCCCAGCAGCAGGATGTTGGTGATGGCGGTCTTCTTGCCCTTCAGAACGGTCAACGACACGTTGTAGAGGAAGATCAGCGCCGCCACGACGATGCCGGCCTTGACCCATTTGGGTTGTTCAAGGAACTCGCGCCCCTCTTTGCCCAGCAGCCAGTTGCCTTCGAACAGGTTGAAGACATAGGTCAGCACCACACCCAGCGTACCCAAGATCAGGATCGCCAGCTGGATATAGGCCAGCTTGGTCGAGTGGATCTCGCGCTCGGCCTCTTCGGGGATCAGGAAATAGGCCGCGCCGAAAAAGCCGGTGATCAGCCACACGATCAGCGCGTTGGTGTGCAGCATCCGCACGATGTTGAACGGCAGAAGCTCGCTCAGAAAATTGGGGGATACATAGATCCAGCCGGCCAGCAGACCGCCGATCACCTGGATCGCGAACAGGCCCATTGCGAATGCGAAATAGGCATAGGCCACTTTTTGGGATTCGTATTTCATTGCTCCGTTCCCTTCTCAGCCCGCGTCATTCGGGGGCCAGTCCTGAGCGTCGATATTGTCCGTCCAGATCAGGAAGTTGGCCAGATCACGGATCTCTTCGTCGCTGAGGTTGAACCTTGGCATCTGCCGGCGACCGGGAATGCCGGTGGGTTGCGCCTCCATCCAGCCCTTGAGAGATTCAAAGGCCGATTCCGGGTCGTCCAGAACGCCCCAGCGGGTCATCACGTTGGCGACCTCGGGGGCGAAGTAGGCACCCTCACCCATGATCGAGTGACAGTTGATGCAGGCGTGTTTTTCCCAGACGTGTTTGCCCCGGATCACGCTCTCATCCAGCTTCGCCGAGTTCGGCGAATTGACGATGTACAGGTGTGAGTGGGCCGACAGGGCCAGAAAGATTAAAATGAAGAACAGTGACCCGCCATAGAATATGTTGCGGGCCATGCTCTTGGTCATGACTTCTCGCATTGCGCTCTCCTTTGCGCCGCTTTGCTGGTGGGGGGACAATGGCGGGATGGGCGGTTTGCCGCCTTAACGAAAGTCAAGACTCTGTCCTGGCACACGGCCAATAGGCTACATTCCCTTAAAATAAGCGTGAAATGCCCCGAAATCGCCTTGAACCGCTGTTATCAGGGTGCGAAGTCAGATGGAGTTTCCGGATCCGTGATGTGCTGTTCCGGTGTCTTTGATTGAGCGAGTGAACGAGTAAGAGATGGCGAACTATTCCTATATCGGCTACGCGCCAGGGGTGATTTCACTTAGTTTTACCGGGTTTAACTCCGGTACCATCACTCTGAGTTCAGGCTATGATCCGAACACCGATCGCCGGGTATTTGACGTAACCGACGCGGCCGGTGGAACGCTCGTGAACGGAGATCCGGACAACGGAACTGATTTCAACGGCGACCGTTTCAACAACGAAGTCGGCGATGACCTGACACAGACAGGCGTCGTCACCAGCCTTGACGGATCAACCACCTTTGATTCCGGCGCTATCTATCTGGAAGAATCCTACGCCCTGACCAAACCGGGCGGCGGTACGATCGATGTTTTCCGGGTCGAGGTTGAAGGGAATCTTGTCGGATACATCACGTCCGAACCTTTGGTACCCGGTACCGCCTATTCCTTCATTCGTTCGAATGTGACCCCTTCAAACGCTCCGGACACCACCGATCCCACAGCCATTGTCGACGTGCCCTGTTTTACCGCCGGTACGCTGATCGAAACACCCACCGGCGCCAAGGCGATAGAAGATCTGGCCGAAGGCGATCTGGTGCTGACGCTCGATCACGGCCCGCAACCGATTCGCTGGGTCGGCTCGCGCATCCTGACGTCGGTCGATTTGCAGGCCAACCCACGCCTGCGTCCGATCTGTGTATCAGCCGGAGCGCTGGGGGCGGGTCTACCGCGGCGCGACCTGCGGGTCTCTCCGCAGCACCGGATGCTGGTTCGCTCGGCGATTGCCGTGCGCATGTTCGACGCCCAAGAGGTGCTGATCCCAGCCCACAAGCTGGTCGGCGTTCCCGGCGTTCATGCCGATGAAACCGTCAGCAGCGTGACGTACTACCACATTCTGTTCGACCGCCATGAAATCGTGACCGCCGAAGGGGCTCCGTCGGAAAGCCTGTACACCGGGCCCGAAGCACTCAAAAGCATTGGCCGCGATGCCCGAGACGAGATCTTCGAGATTTTCCCCGAGCTTGACGACCCGGATCATGTCCCGCTCGCCGCTCGGCCCATTCCCGAAACCGGCAAGCGTGCGCGGCACATGATCCATCGGCATGTCAAAAACGCGCGACCTTTGATCGACCGGGCCTGAGCCGCTCAGGACGGTACCGCACGCGGACCCACCAAGGCCGGCCACATCGCCACCACATACAGCGCCATCGCGCTGATCCACAGCCCGTCGGCAACCAGCATGGCAGTCAAGAATTGCGCGTCCAACCCGGACCCAATCCAGCGCAGAATCGCAGCCAGAGCCATAGCTCCGTAGGCGACGACCACCGGCGCGGGGGCGACCAGCGCCCGTCCGCTATGGCCAAGCGCCGCGCGGCTCATGACCGCCAGCGTCATGCCACCGACGCAGCCGATGCCCAACACATGCAGCGCACCAAGTTCACTGCCGAGGCCCAACAAGCCCATTCCCCACAGAACCAGTCCAAGGCCCAGCATCCCCAAGGCCAGATGCAGCGCAAACAGAATCGGCTGCCGGACAGCCCAAGCCCCCCGCCAACCTGACAGGCGCAAGCCCTGTATCGCTCCGAGGACCAGCGCCAAAATCGCGACCGCGTGCCCGGCCCCGAAGATCAGCATCACAGCGGGCAGCAGCAGGGCCAGCACCATATTGCTTTTTTCCATCCAATCGCGACTGACAGGCCACTCAGCTTCGGGCACGCCTTCCCGCTTCATTGCATTGCGCGTAAAGGCCGGAGTGATCCGACCACCCAGAATGGCGATCATGGAACACAAGGCCAGCAGTCCTGTACGCAGACCGACATCCAGGGTTCCGGTCGTCACACCGATCCAGTCCAGATGGGTCAACAGGTTGGACACCCAGATGTAGGCCAGCAACAGAAGAAAGATCATGTTCTGCGGTTTTGGTCGCCGGATAAGCTGGGTGGCGATCTTGGCCGCAAGAACCGGCACGAAGGCGAGGTCGAGCACCGCGACAATCACCGGGTCGATCACACCCGAAAACCACAGTGCCACGCGACCGGCCAACCACAGCGCCGCTGCAGCGGCAATAAACAAGCGCCGCGCCTCGGGGGCGCCGGTCCAGTTGGGAACTGCGGTCAGAAAGAACCCGCCCAGTGCGGCACTGGCATAACCAAAAATCATCTCGTGCGCGTGCCACATCGGCGGGCTCATGGCATAGGGCGCCTCGGTCCATATTTCGATCCCTGCCAGCGTTGCCAGCCACCCTCCCCAGGCCAGACCGGCAAACACGCCGTAAAGACCTGCAAACAGAAAAAAGACCCGGAACCCCTCACCCATAACGCGCGTGATTGCCGATGGCATGCCTGCTCTCCTTGGCCAAGCTGTTCGATGGCCAAGCACTAGCAACCGGCGGACCCGCGCCCCTTAACCAAAATCAAGCGTCGGCGAAAACATGACCCCAAAAAGCACTTATTTTCATGGCTTTTTTCCGCGTCATTTCCGTCTGAACACCCCCTCCGTTGACTTTCGTCAAGGAGAAGACGCCCGTCCCGGCGCAGTGTCCGGCCTGCCTCACCAGCAAACGGAGAGTGATCATGTCACTTGGAATCAGCCATTACACCACCGGCCGCGCCTTCAGGATCGGTCTGGCCATGTTGTTGGGCAGCGTCGCTGCTCCGACATTCGCCGAAGAGCCAACCCTGAGCGACGAAGCCTTCGAGGCTTCGAAACAGCTCTACTTCGAACAATGTGCCGGCTGCCACGGCGTGCTGCGCAAGGGCGCCACCGGCAAGAACCTCGAGCCACACTGGAAGAAAACCGCAGCCGACGGCACCGTGACCGAAGGCGGCACCCTGCAACTGGGCCAGGAGCGCCTTGAAAAGATCATCGCGTGGGGCACCGAAGGCGGTATGAACAACTTCTCGGACATCATGACCGAGGAGCAGATCCGCGACATGGCGACCTACATCATGATGGACCCGCCCAAGCCGCCGGAAATGTCGCTGGAACAGATGAAGGCGACCCGCAAGGTCTATGTCGAAGAGGCAGACTATCCGACCGAGCCGCTGCACGGTCGCAACTGGGAGAACTTCTTCGTCGTCATCGAACGTGACGTGGGCAAGGTTGCCGTAATCGACGGCGACACCAAAGAGGTGCTGACCCACATCCCCACCGGCTATGCCGTGCACGTTCTGAAAGCGTCCGAACACCACAGCCTGACCGAACCGGAACATCCCGGCCGTTTCTGGTACACCATGGGTCGCGACGGCAAGATGACCAAAATCGACCTCTGGCAGACGCCGGACAAGATGTTGGTCTCGGAGGTCAAGATCGCCTATGACGCCCGCGACGTCGCAGTTTCCGGCGATGGCAAATACGTCATCGGTGGTGGTTACTGGCCGCCGCACTTCGCGATCGTTGACGCCAAAACCATGGAACCGCTCAAGGTCGTTTCGACCCGCGGCGTGAACGTGGACGGCGACTATGTCGAAGAAAGCCGCGTGGCCGCGATCTACACGACACCGAACGAACCGACCTGGATCGTCGCCGTGAAAGAGTTGGGCCAGTTGTGGCAGGTCGATTACACGGACCTCGACAACCTGCGCATCGACAAGATCGACAGCGCCAAGTTCCTGCATGACGGGTTCTTTGACCCGACGGGCCGCTATTTCCAGATCGCCGCGAACGCGTCGAACAAAATGGTAGTCGTCGATACCGAAACCCACAAGCTGGAGGCGATGATCGACACCGCCGCCCTGCCGCACCCCGGACCGGGCGCAAACTGGGTCGATCCGAACTGTGGACCGGTTGCCGGCACGACCCACCTGGGTGTGGGTACCGTGACCGTTTGGGGCAACGACCCCAAAGGCCACCCGGATCAGGCTTGGAAGGTCTGCTACGAAGTAGAGACGGACGGCCCCGGCCTGTTTGTCCGCACCCACCCGAACTCAGACTACATCTGGGCTGACCAGACCAAACACCCCGAGCCGGAAATCCAGCAGTCGGTGCAAGTCATCTCGAAAGAGACCGGCGAGATCGTGAAAACGATCCAGATCACCGAAGACGAAGGCAGTGCCGCCGTTCACTTTGAATTCAATGCCGACGGCACCGAGGTCTGGGTCTCCAAGTGGAACCTGTCGGACTCCAAGGAGCCCAACGGTCAAATCGTGATCTTCGACGCCAAGACGCTGGAAGAGATCGGCCGTATCGACGGGCTCTATGCGCCGACCGGCAAGTTCAACGTCTACAACCGCTCGAACCACGTCACCTGACGGGTTGGCAGCAAGCACAGGAAAGGGCGGGCCCCTCGCCCGCCCTTTCCACGTTTGTCCGCGGCGCCCTGCCCGGCATCCCAACCGCCATTCCAACCGGCCTGAAATCCAAGGCCAGACATGACAGCCAAAACGGAGCCTGGACATGACCCAGTCCGAACCGGAAAAGAAAAAACCGATCTGGCACCGGTATTTCCTGTGGGGAATGCCCGTGGCCGGCATCGCCGCGGCCTTTGTCGCCGGCATCATCTTCTGGGGCGGGTTCAACACCGCCATGGAAGCCACCAACACCGAGAAATTCTGTGTCTCGTGCCATGAGATGCGCGACTATATCTACACCGAGTACAAGGGAACGATCCATGACGTGAACCGCTCGGGCGTGGGCGCGGTCTGTTCGGACTGCCACGTGCCCAAGGACTGGACGCACAAGATCATCCGCAAGATCAAAGCCTCGAGAGAGCTGTACGGCAAGATGGTTGGCTCGATCAGCACGCCCGAGAAATTCGAGGCCAAGCGCATCCATCTGGCCATGAACGAATGGCAGCGGATGAAAAAGACCGACTCGCGCGAGTGCCGCAACTGCCACGATTTCGAGTCGATGATGCCCGAGTTCCAGAAGCCACGCGCGCGGCAGCAGCACCTGAACGCGATGGAGGTGGGCCAGACCTGCATCGACTGCCACAAGGGTATCGCACACTCGAACATCCGTGACCGCGCACCCGAAGATTTTCTGGAAGAGCTCGAAGCCCCGAACCCGGCCTTCGCCCGTCCGATCCCGCCGGAATACCTGGCCAGCCTGGAGCGGATCGAAGCCAAGGAGGCCGCCGAGGCCGAAGCCGAGAAAGCCGCCCGCAAAGCCCAGCAGGAGGCGGTGCAAGCGCAGATCGCTGCAGCGGTCGACACCGCCTTGGCCGAGGAACGCGCCAAGGCCGATGGCACAGCAACCGACGCCGCGGCCTCGGGCGGCAGCGACGTTGGTGGCAACATCGACTGGAACGCCGTGGCCAGCACCGATCTGAAACTGTTCTATCCGGGACAGGCTTCGTTCGAATGGGTGCAGAACGGCAAGACCCACGGTGGCGCACGCCCTCTGACCAAGGGTGGCGACCAGTGCTCGACCTGCCACGCCAAGGAGCTGGACGCTATCGGCAACAAGATCGTCGCTGGCGGTGATCTCGAACCGACCCCCATCCCCGGCAAGCGCGGGGTGATCGACGCTACGGTTCAGGCCGCGCATGACGACGAAATCCTGTATATCCGGCTGCAATGGGCGGATGCGGGCCACAATCCCGCGCCCTTCGTCGACGGCGGTAAGATGGATCCGGACAACCCGATCAAGGTCGCCATGATGATCACCGGCACCGGGATCGAGCTGGGCGAACAGGTGGGGTGCTGGGCCTCGTGCCACGCCGACAACACCTATATGCCCTTTGCGCCCGATGCCGAAACCATCGCCGCCAACCCGGACGTGGCCGCACGCCTGACGGCCAAGGACACCGTCACCAAGTACATCAGCGAAAGCCGCACCGAGGTCGAAGTCAAAGGCCGGCGCGGCAAGCCGCTAGGCGGCTGGGACAAGCTGCAGGCCGAAGAGCAGATCGCGCAATACCTGCAGGACGGCACATTCCTTGACCTGATGCGCGTCTATGCCGACGGCAGCGCCACCAATGGCTATCTGCTGGAACAGCGCGCGGTCAACGATGGCGAGATCTCGGCCTCGGCCAGCCTGTCGGGCGGCATGTGGACGGTGGTGTTCTCGCGGCCGCTGAACTCGGGCGCACCGGGCGACGTGCCGCTGGAGCCGGGCAAGACCTACACGGTGGGCTTTGCCATCCACGATGACCACTCGGCCGCACGGTTCCACCACGTCACGCTGAACACCAGCCTCGCGCTGGATGACGACAGCGCCGACATCAACGTGGTCAAACAGTAACGAAAAGGGGCCGGCGATACGGCCCCTTTTCCACGGCCGAGGAGACACGCGACCATGACGACCAAGCCCCTTCTGACCGCAGTCCTGACCCTGGCGATGGTTCTGCCAGCCCTAGCCGATGAAGCCGACCAGATCTGCGCCGAGGCCGAGGAAAGCTATGTCGAACTCTTCGGCGATCCTTCCGACGCCGTGCTGGATGCCGAGGTGGTGCTGATGTACAAGTACCACTTCTGCCCGGCCCAGATCACGGTCAAGCCCGGCACCACGGTGCGCTGGGTCAACGTGGACAAGCGCACCAGCCATTCGGTGCTTTTGAAGGACGGCAGCCAGCCCGAATCCGACCGCATCTTCCCCGAGGAATCGGTCGAGATGACGTTCCTTGAACCCGGCCCGCAGAACTATCTGTGCGGCCCGCATTGGGAAACGCAGAACATGGTCGGCATGGTCACCGTCGAGCCCTGAACGCAGGCACACATACAGGCAAACTAAAGGAGCGCGGGCGCAAATCCCGCGCTCCTTAACTTATGTCAAGGAGGCCTCTTTGCGAATGCGCCAGTCTGCGGCCATGACACGCCCGGCCATCCCAGCAACGTCCCGATCCGCCGCTCTGTCCGCGCTCGGAACCTACCGGAACACCCGGGTCCCGATGACATTCAGACCAAGCGAGATTGCACCATGAGCGGTAAGGTTTTTCTGATCGGCGCCGGACCCGGAGACCCCGAATTGATGACCCTGCGCGCCTTGCGTATGCTGCGCGAGGCGGATGTGGTGGTCTACGACCGTCTGGTCTCGGAGGAGATCCTGGCCATGCACGCCCCCGGTGCGCGGCTGATCCCCGTGGGCAAGGCGCCCAAATGCCATACCGTGCCGCAGGACCGGATCAACCAGATCCTGCTGGAACAGGCCCGCGCGGGCCACAGGGTTGCCCGCCTCAAGGGGGGCGATCCGATGATCTTTGGCCGCGGCTCGGAAGAGGCGGCGTTTCTGATGGACCATGGCATTGCGGTTG
>NZ_JBXWSK010000078.1:0-16304 GCF_059613385.1 Ruegeria sp. BHSA162 | reverse complement strand
AACGAACACCTCGCAGGACGGGTCCGGAAGGGTCGAGATACTGTCCAGAAGCCCTGCAATTGCATCCGCGGGCAAGGCATCAAAATCGTGGCTTTTCCAATAGTTTCGCGCGCCGGGGGTCAGCAGGGGGTCAAAAGCGGCCTGCCAGTCGACGAAGGCGTGCGGCGAGATTACGTCCACGATCGGGTCTCCGAGGGCGCGCAGCGGCTCCATCGCGGCTTCGCCGTTTTCGATGGGACCTGCATAGCAGGCGGCAAAGATTAGCACCTCGCGCCCGTGCCAGTCTTCGGGAAGGAAGGGCAGGGGAGGGGCCTTGCGCATCACCGTCCAGACCGTCAACTCGTCAGGCGCAGTGTCAGCGATCCGCGCGTATTCGGGCAGCAGAGCGGGGCCCTGCTCGATCGGATGCACCACAAGGCCGGACAGTACCTGCGGCCCCAGCGGGTGCAGGTGGAACTCGAACGAGGTAACCACGCCGAAATTGCCGCCACCGCCGCGAATGGCCCAGAACAGGTCCGAGTGGCTGCTTTCCGACGCGGTCACGATCGAGCCATCGGCCAGAACAACCTCGGCCGAGATCAGGTTGTCGATGGTCATGCCGAACTTGCGCGTTGTCCAGCCAAAGCCGCCGCCCAGTGTCAGCCCGGCGATCCCGGTGGTCGAGTTGATGCCCGTCGGAACCACCAACCCGTGCGCCTGCGTCTCTCTGTCAACGTCACCCAGAACCGCGCCCGGCGCCACACGCGCGGTGCGCGCCTTCGGGTCGACATGCACCGATTTCATCCGTGACAGGTCCAGCATCACCGCATCATCGGCTACCGCATGTCCGGCGATCTGGTGACCGCCCGAGCGGACG
Organism: Ruegeria sp. BHSA162; assembly: GCF_059613385.1. NCBI lineage: Bacteria > Pseudomonadati > Pseudomonadota > Alphaproteobacteria > Rhodobacterales > Roseobacteraceae > Ruegeria > Ruegeria sp. BHSA162. The sequence goes on along the minus strand of NZ_JBXWSK010000078.1, from coordinate 15,448 downwards.
GACATGATCAGCCCTGCCTCGCGCACGAAATTCACGGCCTTTTGCACATCGCTGGCCCCGAGCGCCCGGATCACAAAGCCGGGTTTGCGGTCGACGATGCTGTTCCAGGTGGTGCGGGCACTATCGTATTCGGGGCTGCCGGGAAGAAAGACGGATCCACGCAGCGACGCGTCCAAAGCGTCCAGCGCGTCTTGGTCCACGGATTTGGTGCTGCCGTTCAGCGTTATCAGGTCAAACATGATCAGTCCTCCAGATCAGGTGGACAGGTTTCCTGCGGTGCTGCCTCGGGCAATGGGTTGTGCGGCCCATTCGAGCGAAGGGCGCGCAATGCAAATTTGGTCGTGTCAGGCGAAGATGCCGGGATCGATCCGATCAACAGGCGTGATGACGTCAGCCGGAATGTTCAGACGCTTTGCCGCCTTGCGCAGGCTTTCCGCGTCCGGCGCCTCGTATAGACAATAGGTTTTTCGCTTGTCCGCGCTCAGGAACGAGAAAATCCACTCGATTCCTTCTTCGTCGTTGATTTCCTTGATCTTTACCTTGTCATCGTCGCCAAGCTCAAGCTGTTCGGCGAAGTTCCGTTCGATGATGTACCTTGGCATTATGCACCCCCCTGCGCATGTGCTCGGAGTCTAAGACGCGGATCCTTCAAGTTTTGACCTAAGGGAAACCATACCCAATTCCCGGGCAGTTGCCAACGCTTCGGCCTCAAGCGACAGGGCCGAGCGCAGATCCTGAGCGCGACCGCGACGGCGAAGAGCCCAGGCGCGCGCGGCTTGGCTGTGGGCGATCCACGGCGGCGCGGCCATCGCTGTGTCCACTTGCATCGCGGTTTCGAACAGCTCGTCGGCGGTGTCCCAATCACCCAACGCGGCGGCCAGCGCTCCCAGCCGCCGGGCCGCGGATCCGGTGCAGACGGTTGTCGCGCCGGCCGTGATCGTCAGGTCCCGGTATGGCAGCAGCTTGTCGATCAGCGTTTGGGCATGGTGCGTGTTCTCGACCGCGACGCAGATATCCGCCAGATAGGACAGCGTGGTCGAGTACATCGCGTCCTGAGGCAGGTCAAAACCGGTGTCCGCGATCTCATTGAGAATACGCTCGGCGGGCTCGCGAAACCCCAGTTCGGCGGCTATCAGGCCGAATCCGGGTTTCCAGCTGGTTTCGCCGGGGCTGTCGGACATGAGCCGCTTGATCACAGGGGCCACTTCATGCAACCGGGCCTGCTCGCGCCGGATGGTGAACATCTGAACGCCGTAGACACCCTCGACATGGGCGCCGTGAGTCTGCCGCCCGATTTTGACGGCTTCGCTCGCATAGGTCTCGGCGCGTTCAAAATCGCCATCCAGGATGGCCACCATTGCACGGGCATGGATCTGGACCCAGTACAGCTGTCGGTGGTTGTCCTTGTCCGAGATCTCGGTCAGCAGTTTCAACGAGGTGTCGACCAACTGGCGGTCCGCCATTTCGGCACCGACAAACAGGCTCAGGGTACGATCGCGACCCTGATCGATGTTTCCAAGCTTTTCCGCCACTTCGTGCATGGATTCGAGGTTCTTGCGCCAGTTCAGCCGATCTTCGCCCTGGCGCGCCACGAAGGGAGCGCCGAAGCGGGTCATCATGACGGCGAACCGGGATTTGTGATCGCCCAGCCGGGCGGCCAGTTCCATGCATTGCTGGCCATATTTGGTGCCCTCGGCAAAGTCGCCGATGAACATGTAGGCGCGGGCGATCTGGGCCATCAGACGACACCGCCGAACCTCATCTGTCGGCGGCAGGCTGTCCAATGCCTCGAAGCACAGGCTGATCGCCTGGCCGTGCCGTTGACCGGCCATCATGCATGAATCGGCGAAATGATGCGCCGCGTCGGCAGCAAGGTCCGTCCGGCCTGAGTGCCGGGCGGCGTCCGAGGCTTCCTTCAGTTTGGCGATTCCTTCCGGCAACCTGCCTGCGCTGTCGTAGCTGCGCCCAAGCAGCAGGTTTCCAACGATCGTCTGAGGGCTTTTTTCGTCGCCGAGTTTTTGCGCGGCCTTCAGGGTTTCCGTCGCATTGGCCAGGGCTTCCTGGCTGGCCGACCGTGACAGGGCCATTTCTGTCGCCGCGCGCCACCGGTCATAGGCGGCAGCCCAGTCTTCGGCCTCGGTCAGGTGCCGGGCGGCCAACTCGGGGCGTCGTTCAATCTCGGCCGACCGCAACTGCATCAGCGCGCGGGCGACATTGGCGTGTTGGGCCTTGCGCGTGCTGCTGAGCATGGACTGATAGGCGGTGTCCCTGATCAATGCATGGCGGAATACATAGTGCCCTTTGTGGTGCCCGCTTTCAAAGACCAGTCCAGCGCGACACAGCTCAGCCAGACAAGTGTCGAGCTCTGCCGGGGCTTCCGGCATCGACGCGGCAAGCAGAGCCGGTTCGAACTCGCGACCGATAACGGACGCGGCAAGAGCCGTTTGTTTGGCGTCGGGCGATACGGCGTCCAACCGGGCCATCAACGCTCCGCTGAGGGACGAGGGCACGTTCACACCGACCCCGCCGGTTTCGTGTATGGCGCGGGTCAGTTCCTCGACAAAAAGCGGCACGCCGTCGGTTTTGTCGACAATCAGGTCGACCAATTCCGGATCCGGATCGCGTCCCGAGACACGTTGCACCAGATGGGCGACCTGCTCGGCATCAAGCCGCCCCAGATGCAGGGTTTGCACATGGCTGTCCCCTTCGGTCTTCTGCATTTCCCAGCCGGGGCGATGCGTGATCACGATCAGAAGGGGAAGGTCGACGCACAACGCTTTGAAACGATCCAGCAACGCGTGGGTCGAGGCGTCGATCCAATGGGCATCCTCGACAAACAGGATGACCGGACGTTGGACGGCCCGGGCCTTTACCGTGGTGATCAGCGCTTGGATCGTCAGGTCGCGCTGTTCCTGGGGCGACAGTTGCAGGACCTGCTGGGCCAAGGTGCTGCGCGGGGCGACCAAAGCGGCGAAGGCAGGTAGAACAAGGTCCAGATCCAGTCCTTGCCGCTGGGCCAGCATGTCGTGAACACTCTCCTGCACCCTGTCGTCGTCAAAATCCGGGTCGACGCCCGCATCCTGAGAAATCCGTTCGGCAACCGGGTGAAACGGGCTGCTGGTCAGATAGGGTGAGCAGTTCAGTCTGATGATGTCGGCCTTTTGGACCACACTTTCGTCCTGCAGAAACTCCTCGATCAGGCGCGACTTGCCGATTCCCGCTTCGCCTGACAGCAGGACCACTTCGCCTTTGCCGTCCTGCGCGTGATTCCAGGATTGCAGAAGGATGCCCTTTTCAAAACTGCGGCCGATCAGTAACCCGTGGGCACCATCCCCGCGAACCGCATGGAACCGGCTTTCGGCGCTGCGCTCACCCATGACCTGAACCAGGTCGTGGGCGACATCGAAGCCTTTCAGGGGCACGCTGCCCAAGGATGAAACCTCGAACACGCCATCCAACGACCCTGTCAGGTCTGCACGGGGCATGACGACGGCGTTTGCCGGGGCTTTTTCCTGCAACCTGGCGGCCAAGTTCAACACCGGTCCGGTCATGGCGCCTTCTTCGAACGAGTTTTCACCGATCGCGTCACCGACAACCACGTCGCCGCTGGCGATGCCGATGCGCACGGCAAGCGGGGTTCCGTCGGGCGTCGTCATCTGCCGGACCCTTCGCACGGCTTCGAGGCCAGCTTTGACGGCCCGAATGGCGTGATCCTCATAGGCGCGGGGCCACCCGAAAAAGACCAACAGCCCGTCGCCAAGGTATTTTGCGACATATCCTCCATACCGGCTGACAGCACCTGCAACGGAATCCTGGTATCGCTGCAACAGGATCCGCATGTCTTCGGGGTCGATCCGGTTGGTCAATTCGGTCGAGCCGACGAGATCGGCAAAAAAGACCGTCAGATGGCGCCGCTCGGCCGGAGCGCGCGACGGTTGCCCATCCGTGTCGGGCCGTATTTCGGCTGCGGCTGCTGCGATGTCAGATGTTGGCTGCTCGGGTGTTTGTTCATCAGACAGGACGCGGGCGGCAGCCAGAATGACCTTGCGGTGTCCGAGGCTGACTCCAAGCTCTCGGAGATCGTCATTGGTCAGCAGAGGCAATACGCGTGCATCAACGTCATTTTCCGCAAAGGTCTCTGCGTATTGGCCCAGACCAAGATCGTTCAGCCATGTTTTGACCGTGAACCCCATTGACGGATCATGCGTGGTTGCAATTCGTCAATCAAGCGTGAGGAATAAACTTTACATAATCATGATTACGCGGCTCAGGGATCAGAACTCATTCCGCGGCCCACGTGATCCGGTCAGGCGCGGTCAGTCTTTGCCAAGCGTCATATTGCGACAGAAACACCTGCCCGTTCAATTCATCGAGGAAATGCGACTGCTTCAGGCGGTCCATGACCGGGCCTTTGACCTCACTCAGGTGCAGCCCGACACCCATGTCGCGCAGGCGGTGGTTGATCGCCTCAAGGCTTTCGAGCGCTGAGAAGTCGACCTCGTTCACCGCCGAGAACATCAGTACCACGTTGCGGATCTCGCAACCCTCGGTCACGCGCGACTGGATCAGATCCTCGAGGAAGCGGGCATTCACGAAATACAGGCTTTCATCCACCCGCAACGTGACCAGCGTGGGGTCGGTCTGGACCTTGTGGCGCAGGATGTTGCGGAAGTGTTGAGTGCCCGGCACCAGCCCCAGTTCGGCCACATGTGGACGTGAAGTCTTGTAAAGATGCAGAAGGATCGAGATTGCCACGCCGCTGGCAACACCCGCTTCGACGCCGGCCATCAGGGTCAGGACGATTGTAGCGGCGACGGCGGTGAAATCGGCCCGTGAATAGCCCCAGGTCTTTTTGAGGATTGAAAAATCCACCAGGCTAAGCACCGCCACGATGATCGTCGCGGCCAGCGTCGCCTTGGGCAAGAAATAGACAAGCGGGGTCAGGAAGAGTGCGGCAACCGCCAGCCCAACGGCGGTGAAGGCACCGGCCGCCGGGGTCTCGGCGCCCGCGTCGAAGTTCACCACCGAGCGCGAGAATCCGCCGGTGACCGGAAAGCCCCCGGTGAAGGCGGCGCCCAGATTGGCCGCGCCCAGGCCGATCAGTTCCTGGTCGGGATCGACGCGCTGACGTTTCTTGGCCGCCAGCGTCTGCGCGACCGAGATGCTTTCGACGAAGCCGATGATCGAGATCAGGATGGCGGGCACCAGCAGCGCGCCGATCAGGTCCGAGGACAGCCCCGGCAGGGTCAGCGGAGGCAGGCTTTGGGGCACCTCGCCCACGATCTTGACGCCGCGCGCGTCCAGCCCGAAGGCCCAGACCGCCATCGTGGTTGCCACTACCGCCACCACAGGCCCGGCCTTGGTCAGCACATCGGCCAAAAGCGGCGGTACGCCCATGCGCCGCAGCGCGGGTTTGAGGTTCTTGCGCACCCAGAACAGGAAGGCCGTGGCCAGTGCGCCGATTACCACCGTAATCCCGCTGGTCTGGTCCAGATGCGCCAAGATAGAGCCCAGCATCTCGGGCAGGGTATGGCCATGCGCGCTGACCCCCAGGATGTGTTTCAACTGGCTGGTGGCGATCAGAATGCCCGAGGCGGTGATGAAACCCGCGATCACCGGATGAGACAGGAAGTTGGCCAGAAAGCCCAGCCGGAACACACCCAGCAACACCAGGAACCCGCCCGACAGAAAGGCCAGTGTCAGCGCCGCCACCGCATAGCCGGCGGTGCCCTGTTCAGCCACCTGCCCCACGGCGGATGCGGTCAGCAGCGACACCACCGCCACCGGACCCACCGCCAGCGCCCGGCTGGTGCCGAAGATCGCATAGAGGATGATCGGCACGATCGAGGCATAGATACCCGCCTCGGGCGGCAGCCCCGCCAGCAGCGCATAGGCCAGCGATTGTGGGATCAGCATGATCGTCACGATCACCGCGGCGATCAGGTCATTGGACAGCGCCGCCCGGTCATACCGGCGGCCCCAATCCAGAATTGGCAAGTATCGCAACAGGTTGTGCATCGGTTCCACGTTCAAGAGGGCACAGGGCGGGTGTTGGATGGCGCAGGGCAAGAAGCCCTAGCGACCTATTCGGCCGCCACGTTCAGCGGCTCGGGCTTGGCCATCCATTCCTTGCCCTTCAGCATCGCCGACCAATAGACCGGCGGCAGCAGCTTTTCCTTGAGGACCCAGGCCGCGCGGCTGGGTTTGGTGCCGTCGATCAGGAACTTAGGGAAGCTGGGCTTCAGGACACCGCCATAGCCGAACTCGGCCAGCACGATCTTGCCGCGTTCCACCGTCAGCGGGCACGAGCCGTAACCGTCATAGGCCGCCACCGGGCCGCGGCCCTCGATATCGGCCACGATGTTGTCGGCCACCACCGGCGCCTGCTTGCGGGCAGCGGCCGCGGTTTTCGCGTTCGGCGCGTTCATCACGTCGCCCAGCGACCAGATGTTGTCAAAGCTCTTGTGGCGCAGCGTGGACTGATCCACATCGACCCAACCCGCCGCATCTGCCAGCGGCGATACCCGGATGAAGTCCGGCGCCACCTGCGGCGGGCAGACATGCATTATGTCGAACTCGACCGTCACCTGCTCGGGCTGCTCGTCGGGCTTGGCGACCTTGAACGTGGCGGTTTTCGCCGCCCCGTCCACCGCCACCAGATTGTGGAAGAAGTTCAGCGTGGCGTCGTATTTCCTGACATACTCCATCAGCGCCGGGACATAGTCCTTGACCCCGAACAGCACCCCGCCCGCATTCATGAACTGGATGTCGATATCCTTCAGAACCCCGCGTCGGACCCACGCATCGCCCGACAGGTACATCGCCTTTTGCGGCGCGCCCGCACATTTGATCGGCATCGGCGGCTGGGTGAACAGCGCCCGTCCCACCTTCAGCCCTTCGACCAACTGCCAGGTATAGGGCGCCAGGTCATAGCGATAGTTCGAGGTCACGCCGTTGCGGCCCAGCGTTTCCTCCAGCCCTTCGACCGCACCCCAGTCCAGCTTGAGCCCCGGAGTCACCACCAGACGGTCGTATTTGACCACTCGGCAACCATCCAGAATGACGGCGTTGTTCTGTGGCTCGAACGCGGCCACGGCGGCCTTGATCCATTTGACCCCGCGCGGGATCAGCGCGCCCATGGTCTTGGCCGTCTGTTCCGGCGTGAACACGCCGCCGCCCACCAGGGTCCAGCCGGGTTGATAATAGTGCACATCCGACGGGTCGATGATGGCAATCGACAGGTCGGATTTGCGCGCATGCAGGCTGGCGGCGGTGGCGATGCCCCCTGCCCCGCCGCCCACGATCACCACGTCAAAGGACGCGTCGCCGGTGTCGGTGGGCGTCTTGCCGCCATTGGCGATGCGGCGGGCCACGCCGCTCATGTCATATCCGGCAGCCTTGGTTGAGGTCAGGATGTCAGGCAAGGCTCGGCCCTGCGCGGCCTCGTGCAGCGACCAAAGCGTGGCCGAGCGCGTGCCCGTCCGGCAATAGGCCAGGATCGGACCTGGCAGTTCGGTCAGGGCTTGACCGAAGGCCTGCGCGTCCTCATCCCGAACCAGGCCAGTCTGGACGGGAACGTACCGGGCTTCGATGCCAAGCTTTTCTGCAGCGGCCTCGATTTCCTCGAATGTCGGTTGGTCGGACCCTTCACCGTCGGGGCGATTGCAGATGATGGCGCGGAAGCCCGCGGCCTTGATCGCCGGGATATCGGCAAGCGTTACCTGTGGCGACACCGAGAGTGCGCCCGAAATCTTTCGGATTTCCATTGTTGTCTCCTGCGGTCAGATCTTGTTGACCGGAACCTTGAGCATCTGGTTGCCGTCCTTGTCGGTCGGGATGTCACCCGCCCGGATATTGACCTGGATCGACGGGATGATCAGGGTCGGCATCGCCAGCGTCGCGTCACGCTCGGTGCGCATCTTGATGAACTCGTCCCGCGACTTGCCGCCGCCCACGTGAATGTTGTGCGCCTTTTCCTCGGCCACCGTGGTTTCCCAGCGAATGTCGCGGCCGTTGGGGCCGTAATCGTGGCACATGAACAGGCGGGTTTCGTCCGGCAGGCTCAGCACCTTCTGGATCGAGTCATAAAGCGTTCCCGCATCTCCGCCCGGAAAGTCGGCTCGGGCCGAACCACCATCGGGCATGAACAGCGTGTCACCCACAAACGCCGCATCGCCCATCACATGCACCATGCAGGCCGGTGTATGGCCCGGTGTGTGCATGGTGAAGGCGGTCATGTTGCCGATCTTGTAGGTCATGCCATCGGTGAACAGTGCATCGAACTGGCTGCCGTCACGCTGGAACTCGGTGCCTTCGTTGAAGATCTTGCCGAAGACCTCCTGCACGATCTTGATGTTCTCGCCAATGCCGATCTTGCCGCCCAGCTTTTGCTGGATGTAGGGCGCCGCCGACAGGTGATCGGCATGGGCGTGGGTCTCGATGATCCACTCCAGTTTCAGGCCCTGCTTTTCGATCTCGGCGATCAGCAGGTCGGCATGTTCGAATGTGATCCGGCCAGCGGCATAGTCGATGTCCATCACGCTGTCGATGATCGCGCAGGCGTTGGATGTCGGGTCCGAAACGATGTAGCTGATCGTCGCCGTGGCCTCGTCGTAGAAGCCCTGAACCTTGGGTTTGACGCTCAGATCAACCGGATATGCGGAAATTGGTGTCGCGATTGCGTCAGCCATTTTCTGGTTGTGGGTGTCGATTGCCTTTTGGTCGGTCATGATCGTGCCTCCTCTCTGACGCTCAGGCCTTGGCCGAACGTGAAATCAATGGTTGCCCTTGCAGAATGCGCGCCAGGGCCAGCCCGGCGGCGACCGCGCCCAGAAACAGCAGAACCTCCCACCGTCCGGTGCCCAAGGCCGGAATTGCCGCGCCCGGGCAGAATCCTGCGATGCCCCAGCCCACGCCAAACAAGGCTGACCCGCCGACAAGCTTCATGTCGATTTGCTTTGCGCCCGGAATCTGGAACCGGTCCGCAAAAAGCGGCGCGGCGCGTCGCCATATCAGGCGATAGCCGATGAATGTCACCACCAGCGCCCCGCCCATAACGAAGGCGAGGCTGGGGTCCCAGGTTCCGGCCAGATCGAAGAAGTTCAACACCTTGGCCGGGTTCATCATGCCCGAGATCGCGATGCCTGTGCCGAAGACAAGGCCGGTCAGGAACGTATGGAACAGTTTCATTGCCTCACCCTCCGAATACGTGGCGGATCACGAAAACCGTGATGGCGGCAGTTACCATGAAGGTCGGAACGGCAACCAGGGACCGGGTCGACAACCGCGACAGGCCGCATACTCCGTGACCCGAGGTGCACCCCGAGCCGAGGCTGGCGCCCAGACCGACGATGACTCCGCCGACCACGATCATCAGCGGGCTGATCGGTACCTCGATGGCCGGCATGGAGCCGGTCAACACGTAGATCAGACCCGGCGCAACGATCATTCCGGCAACAAGCGCCAGACGCCAGGAAAACTCGGACCCGCTGTCAGGAAAGACCAGACCGGACATGATACCGGTGGCACCTATGATGCGGCCGAGGCCCAGCATCAACAACACGGCGCCCAAGCCTATCAGCAGGCCGCCGCCAAAGGATGCAAAAGGCGTGAATACGGTTTCCATATTATCTGGTCCTGCAGGTTTTGATGCCCAAAAGCGTGTACACTGGGCAGAATTTCATGGTCGCGGTCAACAGCATGATGATGCCGACGATCACAGCGCCATATTTGAAAAGGGGTGCGGCGAACAGGGCCAGCCCGCTGAAGAGTGCAAGGTACAGCAGGACCAACCCAAGAGCCGCGCGCAGCGTGCGGTCGATCGTTCCGACGTTGTTGGTCATATCGCCCTCCATATTCAGGTTTCTGAATGGCATATATGACGCCAGGAGCGTCTCTTCAGTGACAATGTCACGAAAGCCGAAAAGATTCCCGAAAAATCAGGTGCTGTGGGCCAAAGCTTGCAAAGCCGTTGTGTCGGTGAGCGTTATCTTGCCCCGGGTTTGCGAAACCAACTCGCGTTTCTGGAAGTCGTGCAGCACCCGCGAGACAACTTCACGCGCGGTTCCCAGTTCGCTGGCCAGTTGTTGATGTGTGGCCTGCACCTCGTTCGCGGGATCGGCCAATGCAAGCAGACGTTCCGCCAGCCGGACATCGATCCGGCCGAAGGCGACGTCATCGACAACGCGCAGAAGGTCGATCAATCGGCGGGAATAGGCCTGGAACACGAAATCGCGAAACGCGTCCTCTTCCGCGGCAAGGCGGTCGAAGGCGGGCTTGGGCAGGACGATCGCGGTGACATCTGTTTCAGCAATGCCTTCAGCGTTATAGGCCTCTTCGGCCAGCATACATGCCGTGGTCAGCACGCAGCTTTCGCCGGCTTCGACCCGATACAAGACGATTTCGCGCCCCGTATCCGAGCTTTGTGAAACGCGGATCCGGCCTTCGTACAGAAACATGAGGCTGTCCGGCACATTGTCGGGCCCGAACACCTGGGCCCCGTTCGGGAACTTCACGATCCGCGCGGCCGCGCGCAACCGGGCGCGTACCGCATCGGGCAGGTGGCTGGTTCCGTGGAACCGCTGGGTCCAGTCAGTGATTGTCATGTGGCTGCTTGCATGGGTGGCCCAAAGCCCTCGTAGATCATTACGGTTCTGCCGTCTTTCGCCCGGCCTAGACGATACGTTCGTAACAACGCGTCCTGTGCACCTACCGCATGGCCTAGGACAGAACCGTGGTCGCGATCAAGGGAAAGCGCCCGAAGGTGCCTCGGGTCTATCCTGTCAGTCGCGACCCAGATCCTTGAGGATCGGACAATCCGGGCGGTCATCTCCGGCGCATTCCTGGATCAGGTACGACAGTGTTTCGCGCATGGCTTTCAAACCTTCGATCTTGGCATCGATCTCTTCGAGGTTCTGTTTGGCGATCCGCTTGACGTCCGCGCTGGCGCGATGCTTGTCCTCGTACAGCGCCAGAAGCGAGCGGCAGTCTTCGATGGTGAACCCCAGCGACCGCGCGCGCCCGATGAACGCCAGCTTGTGCAGTTCTTTCTCGTCGAAATGGCGGTATCCATTGGTCGAGCGTCTGGGTTTGATGAAACCGATATCCTCATAATACCGGATGGTCTTGGCCGGCAAACCCGAGCGTTCGGCGACGTCCCCGATGTTCATGGCGGCTCCTTTCCTATTCGGCGGGTGTGGGTGCGTGTGCAATGGTCTGCGGTTTGCGGTCGGATCCGCTCGGCGGCCGGGCCGCCTTGACCCAACGCAGCCGCAATGCGTTTGACAAGACGAACACGCTGGACAGCGCCATGGCGCCAGCCGCCAAAACCGGGGACAGCAAGGGTCCGCCAAAGGGATAGAGAACTCCCGCGGCCACCGGGATCAGCAGCGTGTTGTAGCCAAAGGCCCAGAACAGGTTCTGCCGGATATTGCGCATGGTGCGCTGGCTGATATCGAAGGCGTTGACCACGCCGATCAGATCGCCCGACATCAGCACCACGTCTGCGGCCTCGATCGCAACGTCGGTCCCGGTGCCGATGGCAATGCCGACATCCGCGGCCGCCAGCGCCGGAGCGTCGTTGATCCCATCACCGACAAAAGCCAACTTGCCGCCGTTCACGCGCAGGTTTTCCAGTGCAGCGACTTTGCCTTCGGGCAGGACTTCGGCGACGACTGTGTCGATCCCAAGCTGTGCTGCGATGGCATCGGCCGTCGCCCTGTTGTCGCCCGTGATCATCGCCACTTTGAGCCCCAGCGCATGCAAGGCTTCGATGGCCTCCGGTGTGCTGGGCTTGATCGGGTCGGCCACCGCGATTGCGGCGGCAGCGGTTCCGTCGATTGCGGCGTAGAGCGGTGTTCTTCCTTTGGCGGCCAGCGACGCGCCGTGATCTGACAGCGCACTGATGTCGATGCCTTCGCGCTCCATCAGACGATCGGCGCCGATGAGGATGCTGTGCCCTTCGACGACCGCTTGAACCCCATAGCCGGTGATCGACTTGAAATCCTCGGGCTTCGGCAGATTCAGGCCGGGTGTCTCGGCCGCGCGCACGATGGCGGTGGCGATCGGATGTTCCGAAGTGGCCTCGACAGCTGCGACCAGCCGCAGGACGGTGTCCTCATCCAGCCCTTGGGCAACCACAAGATCAGTCAGTTCCGGGCGGCCTTCCGTCAGGGTGCCGGTCTTGTCCACCGCTACAACAGTGGTTTCCTGCAACATCTGCAGCGCGTCGCCCTTGCGGAACAGAACGCCCATCTCCGCAGCGCGCCCCGTGCCCACCATGATCGATGTCGGCGTAGCCAGACCCATTGCGCAGGGGCAGGCAATGATAAGCACCGCGACCCCGGCAACCAGAGCCATGCTGAGTGCCGGGTCCGGTCCGAACAGCAACCAAACAAGGACTGTCACGACCGCCACCGCGATCACCGCGGGAACAAACCAAAGGGTGATACGGTCAACCAAGCCCTGAATGGGCAGCTTCGCGCCCTGAGCCTGTTCGACCATCTGAATGATCTGCGCCAGCATCGTATCCGCTCCGATCTTTTCGGCACGGACGGTCAACGCTCCGGTACCGTTCACGGTGCCGCCTACGACGGTTGCGTCAGAGGATTTCTCGACCGGAACGGGCTCACCCGTGATCATGCTTTCGTCAACATACGAACTGCCGCCCAGCACCGAGCCATCGACCGGGATCTTTTCGCCGGGCCGCACGTGAACCAGATCGCCCACTGCGATCTGATCAATAGGCAGTTCGACGATGCGGTTCTCCCGTTCGACCCGCGCGGTTTTGGCCTGCAGGCCGACCAGCTTGCGGATCGCCTCGCCGGTTCGGCCTTTGGCGCGTGCTTCAAGAAAGCGGCCCAGCAGGATCAGAACCACGATGACCGCGGCCGCCTCGTAATAGACATTGGCCGTGCCGGTCGGAAGGATTTCGGGCGCAAAGGTCGAGATCAGCGAGAACCCATAAGCCGCCGACGTGCCCAAAGCGACCAGCGAATTCATGTCTGGCGCACCCTTGGCAAGTGCTGGAAAGCCCTTGGTGTAGAATTGAAGACCGGGCCCGAACAGGACCAGTGTCGTCAAGACGAACTGAATGTAGTGGCTGGCTTGCAGACCGATGGTGCTTGCAATCAGGTGATGCATGCCGGGAATGACATGCGCGCCCATTTCAAGGATGAAAACCGGCAAGGCCAGGATTGCCGCAAACCCCGTTCGCAGTGCCAGTTTGCGGATTTCGTCAGCTTTTCGATCCTGCGCCGCTGCCTGAGCCGAGTTGCGCGGTGTTGCCGGGTACCCGGCCGCGTTGGCCAAGGCAGCAATCGCTTCAGGTGTCGTGGCGCCCGCTGCAAACTGGACGGTCGCGCTTTCCGAGGCGAGGTTGACCGACGCCGCCAGTACCCCCTGCCCGGCAAGCAAAGCCTTCTCGACCCGGCCGACGCATGAAGCACAGCTCATGCCTTGGATGTTGAGCGTGACGGTCTCGGTCACGGCTGGATAGCCCGCCGCCTCCATCGCCTGTGCGATGGATTTGACATCAGCCGGAGCATGGAAATCCACCTGGACGCTCTCATTCGCCAGGTTTACGGCAGCCGAGTCGACGCCCGGAACCGCGCTGAGCGCACGCTCAACCCGGGCCACGCAAGACGCGCAACTCATCCCCTGAACCTGAAATTTGGCATGTGAATTATTGGCCATGTCGTCACCACGATTATCCGGTCGACCCTGTACATAAGGGTTCCAGCAAGTGGAAGGTCAAGGCCCTCTGCGGAATATCCCTGCGCACCAAGCAAACCATCCCGTCAGGGCAAGAGCAGTTTGCTGCTGTGCTCCGTCGGCAACAGGGCAACGATGGATGGCGGCGGATCCTTGGTGAATTGAAGCGGGATCGCTTGGATGCGAGGGTATCACGCAAAGAGAATCACTTGGGAATCGGAAAGGTGCGGCATGACAACGAGGAAAGCATTGATTGGGCTATGCGCGCTGTCCCTGATTGCCGCCTGCACCGAGACCACGTCGATGTCCGGCGACAAAGCCCCCGGTGACCTTGCCAAAGTGCCCGAGGGCGTGGTCGAGATCGCCGCGCCGGGCCAGGACCTGACCGCCGTTCGCATCATGCCCGAAGACGGTTGTTACTGGTACCGGTACGTGGGCCCGGTCGAAACGACATACCTACCGCTGAGAACCGCCGATGGCCGCCCGATCTGCGCCCGGGCGTGACGGATCAGCTGCTGGCAGTCGCAAATCTTTCGGGTGGGTAAAGATGAGCCGTCGCGCCCGGCTGCACCCGGTCATACAGGCCAATAATATGGGCCATGACCATACGTACACAGCCTGAGCTTGCCCGCCCGCCGATAGACCGGGAATAGGGTGTTCCGTGGATGCGCAGATATGTGTCGCGATTGCCCTGAAACAGGTAGAAAGCGCGTGCGCCCAAGGGGTTGTTGGGTCCGCCGGGCATTCCGTCGGCAAACTGCGCATAGTCCTGCGGATCGCGTTTGATCATGTCTGCGGTCGGGGTCCAACGCGGCCATTTGGCCTTGCGCCGGATGGTATAGGTCCCGGGTTCGTAGAGATTGCCACGGGCGATCGCCACGCCGTATCGCATCGCGGTTCCGCCCTCTTCGATGAAATACAGGTAGCGCGCGACCGCATCCACGTGAATGTCACCGGGCACCAGCGACCGGTTGGTCTCGACCCGTTGCGGCAGAAACCGGGGATTCAGCCCCCAAGGGTTCGAGGTGGCCGGGTCATAGTTGGCCGGCGTCACCTGCCTGTCCCAAGCCGCCCATTGAGATGCGGTCGACGCTTCGGCCGATGTCGCGCCAAGAATCGGTTGCGAGAAAACAGCAAGCGAAGTCGCAACAAAATGTCTTCTGGTCAGCATGTCTGCACCTCCAGTCGCCTTGCCGTGGCAGCAAGAAAAAAGATCGGACTAAACGATTCCCTGAAACAGACCCCGAGTCCATTCACTTGTTCGTTTGACGCAAAACCTTGTCGCAACTGGTGTTTTGAGGTCGTGCACAAACGGCTGCCGAAAGCCGCGCATCTGGATCAGACGAGTTTTTGAACCGCCCCGGGTGGGTTGTCATAAAACTGTTACGAAAGCGTTACATAAGCTTCGCACGCCCGGACTACTGCACTCAACAAGGCCGCAGGGGGCGGCCAAAGCTGATTCTCAGGAGTGACCATGACCACCATCAAACTGACCGCTTCGGTTCTGGCAATCACCGCGATCGCCGCGTCCGCTGCCTCGGCGCGCGACGCCATCCGTATCGTCGGATCGTCGACCGTATTTCCGTACACCCAAGCCGTGGCCGAGCAGTTCGCCAACAACACGGGCGCTGCTTCGCCCATCGTCGAATCGACCGGTACCGGCGGCGGCATGAAAATCTTCTGCGAAGGCATCGGCGAAAACACTGCCGACATCACCGGCGCATCGCGTGCCATGAAG
>NZ_JBXWSK010000077.1:0-16512 GCF_059613385.1 Ruegeria sp. BHSA162 | reverse complement strand
CTTCTTGCGGCTTGGGGGTTCCAATATCTGGGCGGCATGGCCCCGTGTAAATTGTGCATCTGGCAACGCTACCCGCATGGTGCGGCTGTGCTGCTCGGCGTGCTGGCTTTTGCATTTCCGGGCGTGCGCCTGCTGCCCCTCCTCGGCGCAGCCGCTGCCGCCGCCACGTCCGGCATCGGCGTCTATCACGCCGGGGTCGAGCGCGGCCTGTGGGAAGGCCCGTCCAGTTGCACATCGGGCAGTATCAGCGGCCTGTCCGCCGAGGAGTTGATGGAGCAGATCATGGCCGCCCCGTTGGTACGGTGCGATGATATCCCGTGGGAAATGTTCGGGCTGTCCATGGCTGGGTGGAACGCACTGCTGTCCGCAGGTCTGGTTCTGGTGTGGCTGGCCGCCTGGCGCGCGCGCTGTCCCTATTAGGCGTCCAGTTCCGCGTCCCAGTACAGAAAGTCGATCCAGCTTTCGTGCAGGTGGTTCGGCGGAAATTTCCGTCCGATATTCTGCAGCATACTGGCGTCAGGCTGCCGAGGCGGCTTGCGCAGGCTCATCCCCGCCTGACGCAGCGATTTCGACCCCTTGCGCAGATTGCATGGACTGCAGGCGGCCACCACGTTCTGCCAACTTGTGACACCCCCTGCTGCACGCGGCACGACATGGTCGAAAGTCAGTTCGCCCCGGCTGCCGCAGTACTGGCAGCGGAATTCATCCCTCAGAAATAAATTAAAGCGCGTGAAGGCCACGCGCTTTCTGGGTTTCACATAGTCTTTCAGGACAACCACCGACGGTATTCGGATCACCGTACTCGGGCTGCGGACCACTTCGTCATACTCGGCGACGATATCGACCCGGTCCAGCCAGGCGGCCTTTATCGCCTCCTGCCAGGGCCACAGCGACAGCGGATAGTAGGAAAGCGGGCGATAATCGGCGTTCAAAACCAATGCCGGATGGTGCTTGAGGGCACCTGGCTCCCTGACAAATTCGGTCCTGAAATCTCCGTCCATGGCTGAATCGCTCCTCGCTCTCGGCTGCCTGTATGGGACACCAGAGCGGGGAGCACCCGCCCCGGTCTTAACTTAACTATATATCGTGTTAAAACTCTGACAAGTCCTGTTTTTCCACAACATCTCGGTAACGGACTATTCTGAATCCGTAACAATCACGTGACAGTTATCCACAGCTTGCGCAGGTCCGGAACTGAGAGTATGGCGGAGCTCATGTCATGGTTCATCCGCTTCAACAAACCCTTTGACGTGCTGCCGCAGTTCACCGACCGGCAAAATGCCGACTCGCCCCGCAGCACCCTGTCGGATTTCATCGACCTGCCGGGGGTCTATCCGGCCGGGCGGCTGGACCGTGACAGTGAGGGGCTGATGCTGTTGACCGACAATGGGCGGCTGCAATCCCAGATCTCGGATCCCAAGCACAAAATGCCCAAAACCTATTGGGCCCAGGTCGAGGGCATCCCGGATGCGGCTGCCATTCGGGCCCTGCGCGACGGGGTCGAGTTGAATGACGGCATGACCCGCCCAGCCAAGGCGCGGCTGATCGACGAACCCGAGGGTCTGTGGCCACGCACGCCCCCAATCCGCGAACGCAAGACGGTGTCGGATTGCTGGCTGGAACTGACCCTGCGCGAGGGGCGCAACCGGCAGGTGCGCCGCATGACGGCCGCCGTGGGCCACCCCACCCTGCGCCTGATCCGCGCCCAGATCGGAGACTGGACACTGGACGATCTCGCACCCGGCAGCTGGGACAGCTTGCCGATGCCCGTTCTGGAAACCGCCCCCCAACGCAAGCGGGACCGGCGACCGCGGCGGTGACTTTTTCGGCGATTTCCGCTATCATATCTCCATGAAAGTAGCAGCCGGAATCCCGTCGCCTTCGGGCATTCTCGAGGCCGCGCTGTATGTCGATGATCTGGACGCCGCCGAACGGTTCTATGGCGAGGTTCTGGGCTTGGAACGCATTCAGCGCGTCAAAGGTCGGCATGTGTTCTTTCGGGTCGGCGCCTCGGTGTTGCTGTTGTTCAACCCGGACCAGACGAAACAGCCCACGACCAACCCTGACCTGCCGGTGCCGCCGCATGGCGCACGCGGTCCGGGGCATGTGTGCCTGATCCTGACGCGCGACCAGATCGCGTCGATGCGCAAGCATCTGCTGAACTGGAACGTCCCGGTCGAGGCCGAGTTTGACTGGCCCAACGGGGCACGATCGCTCTATGTGCGCGACCCGGCCGGAAATTCGGTGGAGTTTGCCGAGGGTCACCTGTGGGGGTGACCCTGCCGCGTCACAGGCTCAGCTTGTCGCGCATGAAGGCCAAGGCGACGCCCAGCCCGTCGGGCGCGATACCGTGGCCGGTGCCCTTCATGACATGAGCAAAGACCTCCTTGAAGCCTGCGCGCTGCAGGGCCTCGGCGGCCTCGGGCAGCGATTGCGGCGGCACCACGTCATCGGCATCTCCATGAACCAGCAGTACAGGCATCCGGCTGACCACCTCGTCGGCCAGCAGGTCCGGCTCCAGCAGGCGGCCCGAAAACGCGATCACGCCGGCCACCGGGTCTTCGCGGCGCGGGGCCACGTGCAGGCTCATCATGCTGCCCTGGGAAAAGCCGAACAGCACCACCTGCTCGGGCAGCACGTCCTCGTCCACCATCAGGGCATCGAGAAAGGCGTTGAAATCCTCGACCGCCATTTCCATGCCGCGCCGAGCCTCTTCCTCGGACGAGCCGTCGATCCACGGGATCGGAAACCACTGATACCCGTTGGGCATGCCGGGGATCTGCTCGGGCGCGTCGGGGGCCACGAACAGCGTGTCGGGCAGGTGTTCGCCCAGAACGTCCGCAAGCCCCAGCAGATCGGCCCCGTTGGCGCCATAGCCGTGCACGAACACCACGACCGAGCGCGTGTCGCCCGAAACCGGCTCTTTTCGGAGCGCGTTCAAAACCCGTGTCATCTGATCCCTTCCCTATCCTTGGCCACGCGGTAATAGGCCCACAGAACCCGGGCTGCAACCGACCGCCACGGCGACCACGCCTCGGCCATTTGCCGCAGCGCCTTGTCGGTCGGCCGATCCGGCAGGCCGTACAGCATCCGTGCGGCTTCCTGCAGGGCCAGATCGCCGGGCGCGATCACATCCCCCCGCCCCAGCGAGAACATGGCATAGATCTCGGCCGTCCAGACCCCGATGCCCGGCACTTGCGTCAGGGTCGCAATGACCACGTCATCGGGTGCCTGGCGCAGGGCCTTGTAGTCGATCCGCGCATCGGCCAGCGCACGGGCATAGCGGATCTTCTGGCGGCTCAGCCCCACGGCGCGCAGCTCATCATCGGTGGCCCATTTGATCTTGCGCGGCCCGGTCAGGCCGGCCTGCTGCATCCGCCCCCAAATCGCGTTGGCCGAGGCCACGCTGACCTGCTGGCTGACGATGGCGCTGAGCAGTTGCGCGAAGCCGTCGGGCCGGCGGCGCAGGGGCAGCGGGCGGGTCAGTTCGATCGCGTGCGCCATGCGCGGACAGGCGTCAGACAGCCACTCGGCCCCTTCCGCAACGCATTCTGGTGTCTCGATAATTCGACCAACGGTCATGGCTGCTCCGGGTGGCGGTTCGGGGCGCAGGTTAGGCTGCTTTGTCGCATATGCAACCCGCTTGTATGTCCGCCGGTTCGCCGATACCCATTTGCGCATGACGATGACCAGCACCGCCCCCGACGATACCCGCGCCAAGCGCAACGTTGCCGTTCTGGTGGCGGCGCAGGCGATTCTGGGCGCACAGATGCCGATGATCTTCATCGTCGGCGGATTGGCGGGCCAGTCGCTGGCCAGCAACGCCTGCCTCGCCACGCTGCCGATTTCGCTGATCGTTCTGGGGTCGATGCTGGCGGCCACGCCTGTCTCGGCCATCATGCAGCGCTGGGGCCGCCGCGCCGGGTTCCTCGTCGGCGCAACCGCCGGAGCGGTGGGCGGCGCCGTAGGAGCCTATGGCCTGTACCTAGGGTCGTTCCCCGTCTTTCTTGTCGGCAGCCTGCTGACCGGCATCTACATGAGCGCACATGGCTTCTATCGCTTTGCCGCCGCCGATACCGCGTCGGACGCATTCCGGCCCAAGGCGATCTCTTACGTCATGGCTGGCGGTCTGGCTGCGGCCATCATCGGGCCGCAGATCGTCAAACTGACCTCGCAGGCCTATGTCATTCCGTTCCTGGGCACCTATTTCGCGGTGATCGCGGTGAACGTCATCGGTTCGGTCCTGTTCCTGTTTCTGGACATACCGACACCCGACCGCCCATCGCAGGATGCACCCAAAGGCCGGTCGCGGCTCGAACTGCTTAAAACCCCGCGCATCGCCGTGGCCATCATCTGTGCCATGGTCTCATACGCGCTGATGAACCTTGTGATGACTTCGACGCCGCTGGCCGTTGTCGGCTGTGGCTTCTCCGAAGGTGATGCGGCGGATGTGGTCACCAGCCACGTTTTGGCGATGTACGTTCCCAGTTTCTTCACCGGCCATCTGATCGCCCGGTTCGGGGCCGAGAAGATGGTTGCCATCGGGTTGGCGATTTTAGGCGGCGCGGGTGTCGTCGCGCTGCAGGGCGTTGAGATCGGGAACTTCTTTCTGGCCCTCGTGCTGCTTGGCATCGGCTGGAACTTCGGCTTCATCGGTGCCACCAGCATGCTGGCGGCCGAGCACGATGTGCATGAACGCGGCCGCGTGCAGGGCCTGAACGACCTGCTGGTGTTCGGAGGCGTGACGATTGCGTCGCTGGCCTCGGGCGGATTGATGAACTGTTCTGGCGGGTCCCCGGTCGAGGGATGGACCGCCGTCAACCTGGCGATGGTGCCGTTGCTGACTTTGGCGGGCGGCGCGCTGCTGTGGCTGGTGCTCAGACCCCGCGAGGCCAAACTCTCCTGATCACCACCGACCGGTGGTCGCGGTCCAGATCAGTGACACGCGCCGTCGGATCTCGCCCACGTTCAGCGCACCAGCAGCGACCCGACCGGGCTCAGCCAGCACATGACGCAGGACGCGGTCTGCCTGCCAGCCGCCATAAAGCGCAGGGCGCGCCTGATCCGAAACATCGGCGCGACGCGCCCGGGCCGCGGCCATCCGGTCCAGCGCGCGCTCGGCCAATTGGCGCACCCCGTCCGGTGTCCCATCCAACAGGGGGACGCGCCCGCGGGCTTCAAGCTCGGGGATGGCGCGAAACCAGTTCGCCACACCGACCGCATAGCCAAAGTCGCGCAGGACCGTTTCGTCGGCGGCACCCAGGGCTTGCGCCGAGGCGACCATCAGCGACCCTGCGCTGTGCGTCAAGTAGGCCTCGAAGTGTTCCTCATCCTCGAACGGATCCCGGTAGATATCCCAACGCCTTACGGCCACATATTCATCCAGCATCGCCGCCAGATGCGGGGACAGGACACGCGACAGGGGCGTGACCACCTCGTGCCGCCGCACGGAGGGTCCTTCGGCGATCTCCTGCAGCGCGTCGCGCCACCATTGCAGGCGCATTTCCGCGATCATCGGCTCTTGGGTGACCCACGGCGCGCGGGCGACCTCGATGTTCATCGCATAGATCGGAAACAGCACGGCCCGCGCCTGCACCGGCGCCGCCATCGCGGCCATGAACCGGTCGGGGTCGGCCCGGTGGACCAGCGCCGCGCAGGCCTTGACGTCGTCGTCGAAGGGCACGCTCACTCGGCCACCACCGATTGCGGGCTGCAGTCGCGCACCAGCTTCCATTGGATCGCTTCCAGCAGCGCCTCGAACGAGGCATCGACAATGTTCGCGCTGACCCCCACCGTGGACCAGCGCCGCCCCTGCCCGTCTTCGCTGTCGATGATGACGCGGGTCACCGCCTCGGTCCCGCCTTGGGTGATGCGTACCTTGAAGTCCACCAGATGCATATCGTCCAGGATGGGCGAGTACTGCCCCAGATCTTTGGCCAAGGCTTTGGCCAGCGCGTTCACCGGGCCACGGTCGCTACCGTTTTCGTCCATTGACTCGCTGACCGACAGCTTCTTCTCGCCATCCACCTTCACCACGACGACCGCCTCGGACAGGCTGACCATCTGGTTGTACTTGTTCTTGCGCCGCTCGACCGTGACCTTGTAGCGCTTGACCTCGAAGAATTGCGGCAATTGGCCCAGTTCATCGCGGGCCAACAGCTCGAAACTGGCCTGCGCGGTGTCATAGGAATACCCCTCGGCCTCGCGCGCCTTGATCCGTTCAAGGATGCGCCCCAACGCCGGGTCGCCCGGCTCCACCTGCAACCCGGCCTCGGTCAGGCGTTTGCGCAGGTTCGACTGGCCGGCCTGGTTCGACATCGGAATGATCCGCGCATTGCCCACGGTGGCCGGATCGACATGTTCATAGGTCGAAGGGTCCTTGAGGATCGCACTGGCATGCAGCCCCGCCTTGTGCGCAAAGGCCGACGCCCCGACATAGGCCGCCTGTTTGCTGGGCACCCGGTTCAGGATGTCGTCCAGCATGCGGCTGATGCGGGTCAGACCGGTCAGCGCATCGCGGCTGACCCCGATCTCGAAGGCCGAGGCATAGGGTTCCTTCAACAGAAGCGTCGGGATCAGGGCGGTCAGGTTGGCGTTGCCGCACCGCTCACCCAGCCCGTTCAATGTGCCTTGGATCTGGCGTGCGCCGGCATCCACGGCCGCCAGGGAACAGGCCACGGCATTTTCGGTGTCGTTGTGGGTGTGGATGCCCAGCCGGTCGCCGGGAAAACCCGCCGCGATCAGCTCGGACACGATCCGCCCAACTTCGGCCGGCAGCGCGCCGCCATTGGTGTCGCACAAAACCACCCAGCGGGCACCGGCCTCCAGCGCCGCCTGGCAGACCTGCATGGCATAGGCGGGGTTGTCCTTGTAGCCGTCAAAGAAATGCTCGGCATCGAACAGCGCCTCACGCCCCTGCCCCACGATAAGCGCGACCGAGGCGCGGACGTTCTCGACATTTTCCTCCAGCGAGATCCCCAGCGCGTCGGTCACGTGATAGTCATGCGACTTGCCCACCAGACAGACCGCCCGCGTGCCGGCGTTCATGACGGCGGCCAGCACGTCGTCATTCTCGGCCGAGCGCCCGGCCCGCTTGGTCATGCCAAAGGCGGTCAGGCGGGCGCGCGTCTTGGGTGCGGCGTCGAAAAACGCGCTGTCGGTGGGGTTCGCACCGGGCCAGCCGCCTTCGATATAATCCACCCCCAAAGCATCCAGCGCCTGCGCGATCTGAACCTTTTCGGCGGTCGAGAACTGAACGCCCTGCGTCTGCTGACCGTCGCGCAGCGTGGTGTCATAGAGGTAAAGGCGCTCCTTGCTCATTCCACGCTCTCCAGCTTGCGGGCGTCAAAACCCGCGCCGGGCACCAGTTCGACCCCGCCCTTGTTCATCCGCACTTCCAGACCAGCCGCCAGATAGGCGGCCTTCAACCGATCCACTTCCGCGAAATCCTTGGTCTGCATCGCCTCGGCCCGAACACGGGCCAGCCGGTCGGCATGGGCCGACAGATCCACGCCGTCGGTTTCGGCCCAGGCCCCCATGTCAGGCTCCAACAGACCCAGGATCCGCGCACTGGCCAGCAAGGTCGCGGCGTCGCCGTCCGAGGTCAGACGATGCAGCTCGGCCAGGGCGCCCGCCGTGTTGAGGTCATCGGCAAGTGCCTCGATCACCTCGGGCGCCGCGCTGGGTGCGGGCTCGATGCCCGCAGTCAGCGCCCGCCACTTGCGCAACGTGGCCTCGGCCTCGCGCGCCTTCTTCTCGGTCCAGTCCATCGGCTTGCGATAGTGGGTCTGCAGGAAGACGAACCGGATCACCTCGCCCGGCACGCCCTGATCCAGCAGGTCATGCACGGTGAAGAAATTGCCCAGTGATTTGGACATCTTCTTGCCTTCGACCTGCAGCATCTCGTTATGCAGCCAATAGCGCGCAAATTCGCCGTGCGGATGGGCGCATTTGCTCTGGGCAATCTCGTTTTCGTGGTGCGGGAACATCAGGTCATTGCCGCCGCCATGGATGTCGAAACTCTCGCCCAGCAACTCATAGCTCATGGCCGAGCATTCGATGTGCCAGCCCGGACGCCCCCGGCCCCAGGGCGACTCCCAACCGGGCAGTTCATCGTCCGAAGGCTTCCACAGCACGAAATCCATCGGGTTCTTCTTATAGGGCGCCACCTCGACCCGCGCGCCTGCGATCATGTCGTCGACCGAACGGCCTGACAGCTTGCCATACTCGTCGCGCCAGCTGTCCACCGCGAACAGAACATGCCCCTCGGCCTCATAGGCGTGCCCCTTGGCGATCAGGTCCTCGATCATGGCGATCATCTGGTCGATATACCGCGTGGCCCGCGGCATCTGGTCGGGCTCCAGCGCCCCCAGCGCGCCCATGTCATGCAGGTACCAGCCGATCGTCTCGTCCGACCGCTCCTGCACCAACTGCTCGAGCGTTCCTTCGGCCCCGGCCCGCTTGCGCGCCAGGGCCGTCGCGTTGATCTTGTCATCGACGTCTGTGAAGTTGCGCACATAGGTCACATGCGCGGGCCCGTAGACGTGACGCAGCAGACGGTACAGCACGTCAAACACCACCACGGGCCGTGCATTGCCCAGATGCGCTCGGTCATACACGGTGGGACCACAGACATACATCCGCACGTTGTCGGGATCGATCGGAACGAAATCTTCCTTCGTCCGGGTCCGCGTGTTGTGCAGTTTGATCGTCGTCATGCGTCTGGCTCCTGGATACAGCAATAGCGTGCGCGTTGACGCGGGCTTAGCAACTTGTCTCAGGGAAGAAAACGAAAGAAACCGGCCCGCGTGAAAGTTCAGCAGGGAATGCAGCAGATAATGATGCAGGTCTTCCGGTTCATGGCCCATCGCATAACACGCCCGGTCCCGCGCGCCAAGACTTCTATTGCCGGCGGGGGAAGCTGATTGACAAATCATCGCGGCTCTGACCCATTCGGCGGACTTGCTGCAACGGAGGCGCGCCATGAAACTTTCGCACTGCATCACGCATCTGACCCGAGGCGGTTCGGACGGGTGGGACGTGTTCTATCGCGCGCGCCGCATGATTGCCGAAGGCCAAGCCGTGACCGAACTGACCATCGGCGAGCATGACATCCGCACCCGCCCCTCGATCCTGGCCGAGATGGACCGGTCGGCGCGCGCGGGCCATACCGGATACGCCATGGTGCCGGGCACGGATCTGCTGCGCGATACCGTAGCCGCGCGGGTGCAGACCCGCACGGGCGTTCCGACCACGCGCCACAACGTGCTGATCACCCCGGGCGGACAAGCCGCACTGTTCGCCGCGCATATGGCAGCGTGCGACCCGGGCGATGTGGGTCTCTATCTCGATCCCTTCTACGCCACCTATCCCGGCACGATCCGAGGGGCGGGCGCGATCGCGCGCGCGGTTCAGACCCGGGCCGAGGATGCCTTTCAGCCCGACGCAGCCTTGATCACGGAACAGGCCGAGGGTGCCGCATCATTGCTGATCAACACGCCGAACAACCCGACCGGGGTCGTTTATTCCCGCGAGACCCTGACCGAGATCGCCGATCTGTGCCGCGAACGCGACATCTGGCTGATTTCGGACGAGGTCTATGACACGCAGGTCTGGGACGGCGCACACCTGTCGCCCCGCGCCCTGCCCGGTATGGCCGACCGCACCCTGGTCGTGGGCTCGATGTCGAAATCCCACGCCATGACCGGGTCGCGCTGTGGCTGGATCGTTGGCCCCGAAGAGGCCATCGAACATCTGATCAACCTTGCCACGCACACCACCTACGGGGTTCCGGGATTCATTCAGGACGCTGCCAGCTTTGCGCTGACCGCCGGGGACGAACTGGAGGAAGAGGTCGCGGCCCCCTTCCGCCGCCGCCGCGCCCTGGCGATGCAGGTTCTGGCCCGACAGAACACGGTGGGCCTGATCCCGGCTCAAGGCGCGATGTATCTGATGCTGGACATCCGCGCGACGGGGCAAAGCGGCGAAGACTTCGCCAATGCGCTGCTGGACACCCACGCCATCGCGGTCATGCCCGGAGAAAGCTTCGGCCAAGCCGCCGCTGGACATGTGCGCGTGGCCATGACCATTGACGATGACCGGTTCGCCGCCGCCCTTCAGACCCTATGCGATTTCGCCGCCCGGTTGGCGAGCCAGACGGCGGCCGAGTGACCGAGACGGGTTTTGTTCAGAACCGGAAGGTCGTGCGCAGATTGAAGGTGTTGGTATCCAGATCGCCGCGCGACCGCGTGACATCGTTGAAATTCTGCCGCAAGGCTTCGCCACTGATGATCAGCCGGTCGCCCAGAGGATAGGCTACGCCGATCCCGTAGACGGCCGCCGTGTCGCTGTCGCCCGAAGTATTCGCCCGCGCGGCACCCACCACGACGTAGCCCAAAGCGCGCCCGAACTCATACCCGCCGCGCAGTTTCACGCGGGATACGCTGTTCAAACTGCCCTCCGAAGCGCCCAGGTCGAGGTTCAGCCGGTCATATTCCAACTCACCCCCGACGACGAAGCTGCCAAGATCCAGATCGTATCCGATATTCGCGCCGATGCTGCCCGAGTTGCCCCCACTGCCGCCGGGGCCGTCCGCGTCGGTATAACCGAAGGTGAACCCGGCATAAGGCCCGGTCCAATCCTCGGCCAATGCCACCTGCGCCGCTGGAATCAGCAGGACCGACAGCAACGCGCGGATCAGTTTCATGCAGACCTCCGGTTTTTGTTCAGCACCCTTTGCGATTGCAACAGATGCGGTGATGTGCACCTCAATTAAACATGTGCTTTGGTGCCGTCAGATCAATTCAAGTCACGCAAATCTTAACAATAAGTAATGGAAGCATAACATATTTCGCCCTTTGCGTGAGGATTTCCTGCGGCGTTCATCGAAGTTCCAAATTTTCGGGGCCAAAAGCGACATCGGTCGCAAACAGGACAGATTGCTTGCGCGGACCCTGACACCATTCGTCGCAGGAGTTGAGGACCACATGCCAAACGATATCTGGAAGATCTGCCTGATCAGCCGCACCATCGGTGCCGATCGGGGGCGTGCGGCACGAGGACGGCCGTGACGGGTTGAAGCTTCCCCCTTTTGACCTGACTTTCAATTTGGAATCCTCACCATGAACGACCAATCCCGCTCAACGTCCCGCAGTGGCGGCCGCGCCGCCCGACGGGCCGCCCGTGCCGCGGCCCTGCCCGAACATCTGCGCCCCGTCCGCCCGGGGCTTGAGGGCGGCACCTACAAACCGCTCAGCCAACAGGACATGGAGCGTATTCACTCCGCCGCGCTCGATGCGCTCGAAACCATCGGTCTGGCCGACGCGCCACCCAGCGGGATCGATTACCTGGTCAATGCCGGCTGTACGCTGGGCGATGACGGACGCATCCGTTTTCCTCGGGCGCTGGTCGAGGACACGATCGCCCGCGCCAACCGGTCGGTGACGCTGTACAGCCGCGACGGCAAAACCGATCTCGAACTGTCCGGCGGACGCGTTCATTATGGAACCGCCGGTGCCGCCGTCAGCATGGTCGACGCCCAAGGCCGCAACTACCGCGACTCAACCGTGCAGGACTTGCACGATGCCGCGCGGATTTGCGAACAACTGGACAATATCCATTTCGTGCAGCGCCCCATGGTCTGCCGTGACATCACCGACAACCGCGAGATGGACCTGAACACGATTTATGCTTGTTGTTCTGGGACTTACAAGCATGTCGGAACATCCTTCACAGACCCCAGCTATGTAGCTCCGGCCATGGAAATGCTGCATATGATCGCTGGCGGCGAGGATAAATGGCGTGAACGGCCCTTCGTCTCGAACTCGAACTGCTTTGTCGTGCCTCCGATGAAATTCGCGACCGAGAGCTGCCAGGTGATGGAAGAATGCATCAAGGCGGGGATGCCGGTCCTGTTGCTATCCGCTGGGATGGCGGGTGCCACGGCCCCGTCAACGGTGGCCGGTGCGATTGTCCAGGCTACGGCGGAATGCCTGGCAGGTCTGGTTTATGTAAACGCCGTAAGCCCAGGCGCTCCGGCGGTTTTTGGCACTTGGCCCTTTGGTCTTGACCTCAGGACCGGTGCGATGAGCGTCGGGTCTGGCGAGCAGGCCCTGTTGACGGCAGGTTGCGCCCAGATGCACAAATTCTACGACCTGCCTGGCGGCGCTGCAGCCGGTGCTTCGGACTCCAAACTGCCCGACATGCAAGCCGGATGGGAGCAGATGTGTTCCAACGTCATGGCCGGGCTGTCCGGCCTGAACATGGTCTACGAAGCAGCCGGCATGCACGCTTCGCTGCTGGGTTTCTGCTTTGAAAGCCTGATCCTTGGTGACGATCTGATCGGTCAGGCCCTGCGATGCGTTCGTGGGATCGAGGTCACGGAGGACACGCTGGCGCTGGACCAGATCGCGTCGGTCTGTCTCGGTGGCCCGGGTCACTACCTGGGAACCGACGCAACACTCAGCCGGATGCAGGCCGACTATGTCTATCCAGCGCTTGGCGACCGGACCTCGCCCAAGGAATGGGCCGAGCTGGGCAAGCCGGACCTGGTCGAAAAGGCCACCGCGCGAAAAGAAGAGATCCTTGGCGCTCCGTCTCCGGCGCGTTTCGATCCGGCGCTGGATGCGGAACTCAGAAGCAAGTTCAACATTCACTTGCCTGCATAACCAATTGAAAAGCAGCCCAGATCGCTCTGGGCTGCCTCGTACTTCAAGCTGTTAACCGTTGCTGGGCGGCAGCAGACCGGCTTCTTGCGCGGCTGCGATTTCGGCCTCATCCAGAGCGCCGTCACCGTTCGCGTCCAAAAGCGAGAACGCATCGGCATCCATGTCGGGCACAACGGCCTGAACCTCTTCGATGGTCAGAACGCCGTCGCCATTTGCGTCAGCCGAGCTCTGCGCGAATGCAAGCGCAGGGAACCCGAGGGCAACTGCGGCCAGAACGGCCAGTTTCTGAGAGTTCATTGTCAGTCTCCTGATAGGGGGTTTGTGGTAGTCTGTCCGGACAGGCACACAAAACACCTGCTCAGCCGCACTGTCATCGGCCGCAGAGATTTTCCCGCAATTCGCGCCAATCCCTGCCCGTTTGGGCCATTTGGAGTCGCAAGCTTTCGCTGTGCCAAGCCGCCCGCTGGCGCATCGGCACAACTTCCCTCATCCGTACCCCCGTTCCCGGCAATCTGCCGCTCAGCCCGACCGAGTCGAAAAAAGAAAGGGGGCCGAAGCCCCCTGTCAGTTTTGCTGTCCAGGCTCAATTCGTTGACCGCCCGGTATTTTTTTGCCTGCGGCCTGGACTGCACATGGGACGAGCGCACCCGCCCCGTGAGAGAGTGGGAAGGACCGATATTCCGCCCCACCCTGTTCCCGGCCAGCACGGGCATGCCGGCCGAGTGGACCAGGGCGACCTAGGGTAAGTCTCAACGCCCTGATCCGTATTCGTCGGGACCGGAAGTCCGGGGGGAAATCCAGGTCCCTACACCCCGCCTGGCGGGGCGTTTGCCTTAGCTACACCCGCTGGTTGCCCCGCAGGTGTTGCATTTCATGCAGGTGCCGTTGCGCACCAGCGTGTAGTTTCCGCATTCGCCACAAGGATCACCCTCGTATCCCTGCATTTTGGCTTTGGTCCGGGCATCCATCCCGGTAGCCGTTTCGGTGACGACGGTGGTTTCGCTCTTGGTTTCAAAGGTCACGGCCGCTTCGGACAGTCCGGTCGCTTCGCCGGCGGCGCCGTTGAACATCATCAGGTCCTGCGGCAAACGCTTGCGCAAATAACCGGTCGAGCTGATCTGTTTCAGAACCTCCAAGGATTTCGAAGCCGCGCTGTCGCTGATCTCCGAGACGTTCGATACACCCTCTTCTTCGCCACGACCCAAGTCGTCGAATGTTGCGCCCTCGGGTTTCACATGCGCCAGGTCGGTGCGATCGAGGTACGACACGGCCAGTTCGCGGAAGATGTAGTCGAGGATCGACGTCGCGTTCTTGATCGAGTCGTTGCCCTGAACCATCCCGGCCGGTTCGAACTTGGTGAAGGTGAAGGCGTCGACAAACTCTTCCAGCGGCACGCCATATTGCAGACCGACCGAGACGGCGATGGCGAAGTTGTTCATCATCGCACGGAAGCCAGCGCCTTCCTTGTGCATGTCGATGAAGATCTCGCCCAGCTGCCCATCTTCGAATTCGCCGGTGCGCAGATAGACTTTGTGCCCGCCCACGATCGCCTTTTGGGTATACCCCTTGCGACGATGCGGCAGTTTTTCGCGGTGACTGCGGATGATCTCTTTGACTACCACCTTTTCGACGACCTTCTCGGCCAGGGTCACGGCCTTTTCCTGGATCGAGCCGCTTTCGAGGATTTCAGCCGCTTCGTCATCATCCTCGACCAGCGCCGCTGCCAGCGGCTGGCTGAGCTTGGACCCGTCGCGATACAGCGCGTTGGCCTTGACACCCAGGCTCCAGGACAGCTCGTAGGCCTTCTGGCAATCTTCGATCGTAGCGTCATTGGGCATGTTGATCGTCTTGCTGATCGCGCCCGAGATGAAGCTTTGCGCCGCTGCCATCATGGTGATGTGGCTGTCAACACCCAGGAACCGCTTGCCCTTCTTGCCGCAAGGGTTGGCGCAGTCGAAGATTGCATAGTGCTCGGGCTTCAGATGCGGGGCCCCTTCCAGGGTCATGGTGCCGCAGACATGGTCGTTGGCCGCGTCGATATCCGACTTGCTGAAACCCAGATGGCGCAGCATGTCAAAGGTCGGATCGTTCAGCTTGCTGGCCGGGATGCCCAGAACGCCGGTGCAGAAATCCTCGCCCAGCGTCCACTGGTTGAAGACAAACCGGATGTCGAACGCGCTTTCCAGCGCGGCGTCGATCTTGGCCAGCTCGTTCGGGCCGAACCCGTGACCGGTCAGCGAGGTGTGGTTGATCCCAGGCGCGTTGCCGATGGTGCCATGCCCGACCGCGTAGGACACGATCTCCTCGATCTGGGCCGAGGAATAGCCAAGCTTTTCCAGCGCCGACGGCACCGAGCGGTTGATGATCTTGAAGTAGCCGCCCCCAGCCAGTTTCTTGAACTTGACCAGTGCAAAGTCGGGCTCGATCCCGGTGGTGTCGCAGTCCATCACCAGTCCGATCGTGCCGGTCGGCGCGATCACCGTGGCCTGCGCGTTGCGGTAGCCGTTCTTCTCACCCAGGCTCAACGCTTCGTCCCAGGCGCTCATGGCCAGATCGATCAGGCGTTTGTCCGGACAGTTGGCGTGATCCAGCGGCACCGGCTTGACCGACAGCTTCTCATAGCCCTCGGTCACACCCTGCGCAGCGCGACGGTGGTTGCGTATGACCCGCAGCATGTGCTCGGCGTTGCGCTTGTAGCCGGCGAACGGCCCCAACTCGCCGGCGATCTCGGCCGAGGTGGCGTAGGCAACGCCGGTCATGATCGCGGTCAGGGCGCCACAGATCGCCCGACCCTCGTCCGAGTCGTAGCCATAGCCCATGTTCATCAGCAGCCCGCCGATGTTGGCATAACCCAGACCCAGCGTACGGAAGTCATAAGACAGCTGCGCGATCTCTTTCGACGGGAACTGCGCCATTGTTACCGAGATCTCGAGCGTCAGCGTCCAGAGACGGGCCGCGTGCATGTAGTCGGCCGCCTGGAACTCGCCCTCCTTCAGGAAAGTCAACAGGTTCATCGAAGCCAGGTTGCAGGCCGTGTCATCCAGGAACATGTATTCCGAGCACGGGTTCGAGCCACGAATCTCGCCGTCTTCAGGGCAAGTGTGCCATTCATTGACCGTGTCGTGGAATTGAATGCCCGGATCGGCGCAGGCCCAGGCCGCGTGGCCGACTTTTTCCCACAGATCGCGTGCTTTGACCGTGCGGGCAACCTTGCCGTCGGTACGGTTGATCAGCTCCCAATCGGCATCTTTCTCTACCGCCTTCAGGAAAGCGTTGGTCACACGGATCGAGTTGTTCGAGTTCTGCCCCGAGACCGAGCTGTAGGCCTCAGAGTCCCAATCGGTGTCATAGGTCGGGAACTCGATGCTGTCGTGGCCCTGCTTGGCATAATCCAGCACGCGCTTGATGTAAGTCTCGGGGATCGCGACCTTTTTCGCTTCGCGGATCGCCGCTTTCAGCGCGTCATTCTTCTTGGGATCATAGGCATCCGCTTGCGCGCCGTCCCAGGCGCGGATGGCCTCGAAAATGCCGTTCAGCATCTTCTCGTGCATCTTCGATCCGGCAACGATCGAGGCCACCTTCTGCTCTTCGATCACCTTCCATTCGATGAATTGCTCGATGTCAGGGTGATCTGCATCGACGATCACCATCTTTGCTGCCCGACGGGTTGTCCCGCCTGATTTGATCGCGCCAGCGGCGCGGTCGCCGATCTTGAGAAAGCCCATGAGGCCCGAGGACTTGCCGCCACCCGACAGCGCTTCGCCTTCCGCGCGCAGATGGCTGAAGTTGGTCCCGGTACCCGAGCCGTATTTGAACAGGCGCGCCTCGCGCACCCATAGATCCATGA
>NZ_JBXWSK010000076.1:0-16419 GCF_059613385.1 Ruegeria sp. BHSA162 | reverse complement strand
AACCTCGGGTTTTCTTCTGTTCTTCCCCGAGGAAGACGTGATCCTGCTGGACATGACGATCGAGGATGCCGCCAAACTGGTGATCTCGGCCGGGCTGGTCTATCCGAACCAGAAAGACCCCACGCAGCCGCCCGAGTGATCAGCCGAACATCGCGGGCAGATCAACGGAGCTTCGCGCACCCAGATCGGGTTTGTGATCGGCCAGAAACTGGTCGGCCGCGGCCCGTCCCGCCTGTTTCAGGCTGTGCAGAACCACCGGGTTGGGCACTGTCTTGGTCGCCACCGACAGGCTGTTCATCAGCGCGTCATCGGCGATCATGTGCACGAAGACCCGGCTCATTTCACCCGCCTTCAGCTTGCCCTTGACCAACAGGCGCTGCACGAAGTTGATCGCCCGCAGCTCGCGCAGAAGGGAAGAATTGAAGCTGATCTCGTTGATCCGGTTCTGAATCTGCTGCGGGGTCTTGGGAACCTCGTCGCGCTCCAGCGGGTTGATGTTCACGATCACCACATCTTCGGGCAGGCCCGCGTTGAACAGCGGAAACAGCGCCGGGTTGCCGGTATAGCCGCCATCCCAATAGGCTTCGGTCCGGTCGGTTTCGGGGTCGTGGATTTCAACCGCCTGGAACAGGTTCGGCAGGCAGGCCGAGGCGAGAATCGCGTCAGTCGTCACCTCATCGCCCGTGAAAACACGGATCTTGCCGCTGCGCACACAGGTGGCGCAGACGAACAGGCGTGGCCCCTGATCGGCGCAGACCTCGCCAAAATCAAACGCCTCGACCACCGGGGCCAGCGGATTGCGGTAGAACGGTCCATAGGCATAGGGCGACACCATCCGCGACCAGGTATCAGCCACCGAGAACGGCAAGGAATACTCCATCGCCTGCGCGATCTGGGCAGGTTCCATTCCGGCCAGCCAGTTGGCGATGCGCATGTCGCCCACAGCGCCCATCCTCTCCCACAGGGCGTTCAGGGTCTCGCGCGCGCCATCACGACCGGCATGGACCATGCCGGCCTTGAACGCAGCCCCGTTAAGCGCCCCGGCCGAGGTTCCGGTGATCGCCGCAACCTCGATGTCTTCATCGTCCAGCAGACGGTCCAGCACGCCCCAGGTAAAGGCGCCATGCGCGCCGCCGCCCTGCAGGGCAAGATTGATGCGCTTTACCATGTCCGCCGGCCCCGGCGCGCGCCGCGGATCACAACGCGGTCCAGCCGCCGTCGACCGAGATCGTGGTGCCGGTGATCTGGGCCGCAGCGTCTGAGCACAGGAACACGGTGGTTCCACCCAGCTGTTCGACGGTCGCGAACTCTTTCGAGGGTTGCCGTTCGAGCATGACGTTCTTGATTACGTCCTCGCGGCTCATGTTGTATTCCTTCATCGTGTCGGGGATCTGCGCCTCGACCAGCGGTGTCAGCACATAGCCCGGACAGATGGCGTTGCAGGTGATCGGCTCCTGCGCGGTTTCCAGCGCAACGGTCTTGGTCATGCCGACGACCCCGTGCTTGGCCGCCACATAAGCCGCCTTGTAGGGCGATGCAGTCAGCCCATGCGCCGAGGCGATATTGACGATCCGCCCCCACCCGGCCTTGCGCATCATCGGCAGCGCCGCCGCCATCGTGTGAAAAGCCGAGTTCATGTTGATCGCGATGATCGCGTCCCATTTCTCGACCGGGAACTGGTCGATCGGGGCGACGTGCTGAATGCCTGCATTGTTGACCATGATATCGCAGGCTCCGGCCTGTTCGATCAGCGCCCGGCATTCCTCGCCCTTGGACATGTCGGCCTTGATGTAGCGCGCGTTGGTTCCGGTCTCCTTGCTGATCTCGGCCGCCAGCGCGTGATCTTCATCGCGGTCGGTGAACGAGTTCAGAACCACGTCGGCCCCCGCCTTGGCCAATTCGCGCGCAATGCCCAACCCGATGCCCGAGTTCGATCCGGTGATGATTGCTGTTTTTCCCGACAGGTTCATTTTGGGTCTCCCACAGACTCATGATTTGGAGACACAGTGCCATGCTGCACCTGCAAAATAAACGGGGAAAGACCCGGTTGCGGATACGGTCAATTTATGGGCGGGAAGTTCGGAGCTCGAGGCAGAAAAAAACGCCCGCACGAAGCGGGCGTTAAGTTATTGAGGCAGGTTTCATACAGGCAAGAAACCTATCGAGCAGTGGAACCTTTATAAGCAATTCCGCGCCGTCATCCAAGCTAAAAGTTTGATAATAAGAAAAATCATCGGTACGGTGAATCCCAACAAAATAAGGCCAGAGCAGGATTGTTTCCAAAATGAGCCCCGATATTCTCCGTCCCATCCGCCCGTTGATCGCGGGAATCGCTGCCTCGGTTGTCGCCACGTTAGCGCAAGCAGAATCGACCCATGGCATAGCTATGTATGGAGACCCGGCCCTACCACCGGATTTTGTGTCGCTGCCTTATGCCAACCCCGACGCGCCCAAGGGCGGCAAGGTCGTGTTCGGCAATACCGGCGGCTATAACAGTCTCAACCCGTTTGTGCAAAAAGGCACCGCCCCTTGGCAGCTGAGATTTTGGACCCACGAGGGGTTGATGGGCCGTTCGTGGGACGAACCTTTCACTCTTTACGGGCTTTTGGCCGAATCAATCGGCACCGCGCCGGACCGATCCTGGGTCGAATTCACCCTGCGTGAGACTGCCCGATTCTCTGACGGATCGCCGGTCACGATTGACGATGTGATCTGGTCTTACGAGACCCTCGGAACGCAGGGGCATCTGCGCTATCGCGGTCTGTGGGCCAAGATCGACAGTATTCAGCAGACCGGACCACGCTCGGTCCGGATCATCTTCAACGAGCCAGACCGCGAGCTGGCCCTGATCGCAGGGCTGCGGCCGATCCTCAAGAAAGCCCAATGGGAGGGCAAGGATTTCGCCGAGGCATCCCTGCAAGATGTCCCGATTGGCACCGGCCCCTATGTCATCGATGACTACGAGGCCGGACGTTTCGTGAACCTCGAACGCAATCCGGATTATTGGGGCAACGATGTCCCGTTCCGCCGGGGTACCATGAATTTCGACGAGATGCGGTTGGAGTTCTACGGCGACCAGACGGTTCTGTTCGAGGCCTTCAAGGCCGGCGCGCTGTCGGCCGTCCGCGAGTTCAACGCCGACAAATGGGCCACGCAATACGATTTCCCGGCCGTTCAGCGCGGCGATGTCATCAAAACCGAGATTCCGCATAAAAAGCCCTCGGGCATGACAGGTCTGGTCATGAACACGCGCAAAGCGCCCTTTGACGATTGGCGCGTGCGCGAGGCGCTGACCCTTGCGTTCAATTTTGAATTCATCAACGGCACGATCACTGGCGGTGCTCAGCCTCGGATCACCTCGTATTTTTCGGGGTCTGAACTGGCGATGCAACCCGGACCGGCAACCGGTCGGGTGGCTGAGATGTTGCAGCCCTACGCGGCTGATCTGCCGCCGGGAACTCTGGAAGGGTATGTTCTGCCCGAAGGCGACGACTCGGTTCGCAACCGAAAGGACATCCGCAAGGCCGCTGATCTGCTGGAGCAAGCCGGATGGACAATCCAGGACGGCGTGCTGAAGAACGCAGCGGGAGAGCCCCTCAAGATAACCCTGGTCATCAGTCAGGGAAGCTTGAATGTGGTTCAGAACGTGGATGCGATCGCCGAGATGTATGCCCGCGCGCTGGAACGGCTGGGGATCGAGCTGACCGTCGACAAGGTGGATGACGCACAATACACCCAGCGGGTGTCCGAGCTGGATTTCGACATGACCCCGTTCCGCCGCGCGCTGTCGCTGTCGCCGGGCAACGAACAACGCCTCTACTGGGGCAGCGAAGGCGCGGATGCTTCAGGGACACGCAACCTGATGGGGGTCACCTCTCCGGCAGTGGATGGGCTGATCGATGCGATGCTGGCCTCGGAAAGCCGTGAGGATTTCGTGGCCGCCACCCGCGCGCTTGACAGGGTTCTGACCGCCGGACGGTATGTCATTCCAATCTGGAGCTTTGATGTTGGCCGCATCGCCCATGTGAAGGAAATGAAGCATCCTCAGATCTTGCCAATCTACGGCGACGGACCGCAGTTCATGCCCGATGTCTGGTGGTACGAGGAGTAGCAGGTAACCGGTAGGGGCTTGTGCCCCGGCCCATTTCAAGTGATGCACTTGGTGCGGATCGGGCGCCGCGCGGGCGTCGGCAATTTTCGGCACATGTGACCAAACACCAAAAGGCGATCAAACAACCCCGCTGGCCGCTATTTCTAGAGCATTTGACTACTTTTTGCGGGTGGAACGCCTGTTACCACGATATCTCGCAATCCAAGTGAGGATCGACGCAACGGACACCTGCACCGAAAACAGATTTCTTAGATAGAACAAAGCCCTGTATTCGGCGCAGTCCAGAGTGCGAGCATTTGAACGATCGCCAAAACCGACAGTGAGTGGGAAAACGGGCCGAGCACGGCGTGAAAAACCGCTTTGATTTTCCAGCACCCCGACCTGCGACATTTTGTCATGTCTTCGCGCGGGCTGCGCGCTCCGTACGCTGGTCTGGGGAAGAGCAGTCCTGAAACCCGAACCACGGAAGGCTCGCAGATGTTGAACTGGACTGATTTGACACAAGACTGGAGCGCGTCCTACGCACGTGCCAAGCGCCGTTTTCCGAACCTGCGCGATCAGGATATGGCGCGCGTGAGGACGGACAGGAAACGCTTTGAGGCCTATCTGGCCGAGCGGCACCACCTGACGGTGAACGAGGCCCATGAAGAGGTCGAGGATTTCCTTTACACCGAGGGCCTGAACCGCGAGCTTGCCCGGCGTTAGGCCAGCGACGTGACCCACAGGATGGTCGCGTCCTCATCGCTTACCGAGATCACGTTGTGCCCCATGCTGCCGTCGTAATAGGCGCTGTCGCCCCGACGCATCTCAACCGGTTCATAAAACTCGGTGTACAGGCGGATCACGCCGGTCAGCACATACAGGAATTCTTCGCCATCGTGACGCACCCAGCCGTCGAACTCGTCCATTGACCGGGCGCGCACGCGGGCCCGATAGGGCAGCATCTGCTTCTTGGTCAGCGTTTCGGCCAGCAACTCGTGCTCGTAGGTCGTAGTGGCGTGCGCGGTGCCTTCACCCATCTTGGTCACCGCCATGCGACCGATCACTTGATCCCGCTCGGGCGGGGTGAACAGCTGCGGTACAGAGATTTCGAGACCGATCGCCAGCTTCTTGAGCGCATCATAGGTCGGCGACATTTGGCCATTTTCGATCTTGCTGAGCGTGGACCGGGCCAACCCGGCCTGGTTCGCCGCCTGCTCGAGGGTCCATTTCCGCGCCTTGCGCAGTTCACGCACGCGGGCACCCAGATCTACCGGCTCCAGCTCGGTGCGGGAACCGTTGTCGCGGGCGATGCGTACGATGGATTTGTGGTCTTTGCTCGTCATGCGTCATTCTATAGGGCCAGCGCCGCGCGCTTGCAACGCGTGACAAAGGGCAATAGCCAAGGCGCATGTTTTCGATCTTCGATCAGGGGCCGCCGACGCCCTGCCCCGCGCTGTTCAACCTGGCCGCCCATGTGCTGCGCCGCGCCGATGCCACGCCCGACAAGGTGGCCCTGTCCGTGCTGCGCCCTGACGGTTCGGACGACTGGACCTTTGCGAAGTTGAAATCCGCGGTTCTGGGCACCGGAACCGGGCTGCTGCGTGCGGGCCTGGTGCCCGGCGACATCGTGCTGATGCGTCTGGGCAATACGGTCGATTTTCCCATAGCCTATCTGGGGGCGATCGCCGTCGGGCTGATCCCGGTACCGACCTCCTCGCAACTGACCGAGCCGGAAACGGAGCGGATGATCCGGGAACTGTCTCCAGCCGCCATTCTGCGCGATCCGTCCGTGGCCTGTGCCGCGCACCCCAACCAGATCGGCCTGACCGACCTTGCCGCCATGCGCGACCTGCCGCCCGCGTCGTTCGACATGGGCGATCCGGAACGCATGGCCTATGTCGTCTATACCTCGGGCACCTCGGGCAAGCCACGCGCCGTGGCCCATGCGCATCGCGCGATCTGGGCGCGGCAGATGATGGTCGATGGCTGGTACGGCCTGCGTGAGGCCGACCGCCTGTGCCACGCGGGCGCGTTCAACTGGACCTACACGCTGGGCACCGGCCTGATGGACCCGTGGACCATCGGCGCCACAGCGCTGATCCCCGAACCCGGAACCGACCCGGCCGCCTTGCCCGGGTTGCTGTGCCGCCACCGCGCCTCGATCTTTGCGGCCGCCCCCGGCGTGTACCGAAAGATGCTGAACGCGGCGGACACGCTGCCCCTGCCCGATCTGCGCCACGGCCTAAGCGCCGGCGAGAAACTGTCGCGCGCCCTGCACGAACGCTGGGTACAGGCCACCGGGACCGAGCTGTACGAGGCCTACGGCATGTCGGAATGCTCGACCTTCATCTCATCCAGCCCGTCCCACCCCGCGCGCGGCGATGCGCTGGGACGGCCGCAACCGGGGCGCCGCGTGGCGATCCTGGGGCCCGACGGGCCGGTTCCGCAGGGGCAGGAAGGCACCATCGCCATTCACCGCTCGGACCCGGGGCTGATGCTGACCTACCTCAACGCCCCGGACGAAGCCCGCGCGCGCATGCAGGGCGACTGGTTCCTGACCGGCGATCAGGGGGCGATGGCCGTGGATGGGCAGATCACCTATCTGGGGCGCGACGACGACATGATGAACGCCGGCGGCTACCGGGTGTCCCCGGTCGAGGTCGAATCCGTCCTGTCGCGGTTTCCCGGAATCGCTCAGGTCGGCGCGGCGGCGGTCGAAGTCAAACCGGACACTTTCGTGATCGCCGCCTTCTATTCCGGGCCGGAAAAACTGGACGAAACCGCCCTGCGCGCTTATGTCGAGGCCAACCTGGCGCGCTACAAGCAACCCCGCGCCTTCATCCACCTTCCCGAACTGCCCACCGGGGGCAACGGAAAACTCCTGCGCCGTGCATTGCCGGCCTATTTCAAGGCACCCGAAGAATGACCCAGACCGTCAAGCTTGATATCCTGTCCGACCCGATCTGCCCGTGGTGCTATATCGGCAAGACCAACCTGGACAAGGCGCTGGCCTCGGTCCCGGACCATCCCTTCGTGATCGAATGGCATCCGTTCCAGCTGAACCCCGACATGCCCGAAGGCGGCATGGACCGGCGCGAATACCTGGAACGCAAATTCGGTGGCAAGGAGGGTGCGGTTCGCGCCTATGCGCCGGTGGTGGAGCATGCCGAAAAGGCCGGCCTGAACATCGATTTCGAGGCCATGAAACGCACCCCGAACACGCTGGACGCCCATCGCCTGATCCATTGGGCAGGGATCGAGGGTAAGCAGAACCAGGTGGTGGATGCGCTGTTCACTGCGTATTTCGTGCAGGGCCGCGACATCGGCGACCACGAGGTTTTGGCCGACATCGCCGACAGCGTGGGCATGGACGCCGCAGTTGTTCTGAAGCTGCTGAAATCCGACGCCGACCGGGACGACATTCGTCAGCGGGATACGCACTCGCGTGAGATGGGCGTAAACTCGGTCCCCACCTTCATCGTCGCCAACCAGCACGCGGTCCCTGGGGCGCAACCACCGGAATTGTGGGCGCAAGTGATCGGCGAAATCATGTCTCAGCTTGAGCCTTCCTCTGCAGAATAGCACAGAGTTCTGTGCGCGATTGCACCTAGCCCACCTTGCCCTGTCGTGTTAGCGCGTTGGGGCAAGGAGTCCCCGCATGGCTGACCGTATTTCCAAGGCCGAATTCATCGCGCTGATCGCGATGATGTTTGCCACGATCGCATTTTCGATTGATTCAATGCTGCCTGCTCTACCTGAGATCGGCGCGCAGCTCAGCCCTGATGACGTGAACCGGGCGCAGCTGATCCTGACCAGCTTTGTTCTTGGCATGGGAATCGGCACGTTCTTCACCGGCCCGATCTCGGATGCGGTCGGACGCAGGCCGGTGATCTTCGCCGGAGCAGCAGTCTATATTCTGGCATCGGCCGTGGCTTGGGCCAGTTCGTCGCTGGAGTTGGTTCTGGCTGCCCGGGTGGTTCAGGGACTGGGGGCCGCCGGGCCCCGCGTAGTCGCGATGGCGATCATCCGCGATCTGTTCTCGGGCCGGGAAATGGCGCGGATCGTGTCCATCGCGATGATGATCTTCACCCTGGTGCCCGCCATCGCGCCCATGGCCGGTGCCGCCGTGATCGCCTTTGCCGGTTGGCGCGGCGTGTTCATGTCGTTTATCCTGTTTGCGTTGGTCATCATTGTCTGGATGGGGTTCCGTCTGCCGGAGTCCCTCGCGCCGAAAAACCGCCGCCCGTTCCGCCTGCCGCTGATGGTCGGTGCCGTGAAAGAGATGTTTGCCCACCCCACCGTGCGCCTGTCGATCTTTGTCCAGACCCTGTGCATGGGCATGCTGTTCACCATGCTGACCATGGTGCAGCCGGTCTATGACGTGATCCACGACCGCGCCGACAGCTTCCCTTTCTGGTTCGGATTCGTGGCGCTGATGTCCGGCTCGGCCAGCCTGCTGAACGCGGCCGTCGTGGTGCGCGTGGGGATGCGCCGGATGGTGACCTGGGCGCTGGCCGGACAGATCCTGATCACCTCGCTGGTGATTGCCCTCAACATGTCGAACCTGTCGTCGCAGGCCTCGTTTGCGCTGTTCGTGTTCTGGCAGACCACGGTCTTTTTCATGGCCGGCGTCACCATGGGCAACCTGAATGCCATCGCGATGGAGCCGATGGGCCATATCGCCGGCATGGCGGCCTCGGTCATCGGGTCGATCTCGACCGTGCTGGCCGCCGCGATCGCCGCACCGGTGGGGCTGCTGTTCGACGGTACACTGGGGCCGCTGAGCATCGGCATTCTGATCATGTGCGTGCTGGCCTTCGGGCTGATGGTCCACATGGGCCGGATCGAAGACCGCGTCCCCGCCTGACCTGTGCAGCGCGCCCGAACTGCGCTAGGCTCGCCGCAGTCAGGGAGAGTTCGGCATGAGCGACTATTACGATCTGGGCACGCATGTCTGCCCCGTCACCACGTCCTCGGATCAGGCGCAGCTTTGGTTCGACCGGGGCCTTGTTTGGACCTACGGCTACAACCACGAAGAGGCGGTCGTGTGTTTCCAGCGCGCGCTGGAGCATGACCCGGACTGCGCCATGGCCCATTGGGGCGTGGCCTATGCCGCCGGGCCCAACTACAACCTGCCCTGGGATCTGCTGGACGACCGCGGTAAGACCAAGGCCCTGAACTGCGCCTATGACGCAACCCAGTGTGCACTGGCCCTGCTGGATCGCTGCACGCCGGTCGAACGCGAACTGATACGCGCCCTGCCTGCCCGCTATCCCCAGCGGGACCCGGCGCCCGACATGCACCGCTGGGACCACGACTTCGCCGGCGCCATGCGCGCCGCCTTCGCGGCCCGACCCGACCATCTGGACCTGCGCACCATCTATGTGGAGTCGCTGCTGAACCTGACCCCCTGGCAGATGTGGGACCTTAGGACAGGCCAGCCTGCCGAGGGCGCCGCGACGCTTGAAGCGCAGGAGGCGTTGGAATGGGCCATGGCCAACGATCCGGCGGCGATGTCG
Source organism: Ruegeria sp. BHSA162 (assembly GCF_059613385.1). Classification (NCBI taxonomy): domain Bacteria; kingdom Pseudomonadati; phylum Pseudomonadota; class Alphaproteobacteria; order Rhodobacterales; family Roseobacteraceae; genus Ruegeria; species Ruegeria sp. BHSA162. Next base: position 6,807 of record NZ_JBXWSK010000076.1, on the reverse strand, counting down.
CATCCGGGGCTGCTGCACCTCTATGTGCATCTGATGGAGATGTCGCCCACACCGGAAAAAGCGCTGAATGCCGGTGATGTGCTGCGCACGCTGGTGCCCGATGCCGGACATCTGGTGCACATGCCCACCCATATCGACGTGCTGTGCGGCCACTACCAGAACGTCGTCCACTGGAACGAACAGGCGGTCATCGCCGATCTGAAATATTACCAGCGCGAAGGCGCGTTCAACATCTACACCGGCTATCGCCAGCACAATTACCATTTCGTCATCTATGGCGCGTTGTTCCTGGGCCAGATGGAGCCCGCCCTGCGCGCCAACACGGGCCTGTGGGACACCACGCCCGAGGAAATGCTGCGCATCGAAAGCCCGCCGATGGCGGATTACTTCGAAAGCTACATGGCCATGGGGCCGCATATCCTGATCCGCTTTGGCCGGTGGGAAGAAGCCAAGGCCCTGCCATTGCCCCCCGATCCCGACCTGTATCTGACGGTGACGGCCACCACGCATTACGCCCGCGCCATCGCCCATGCCGCCACAGGCGACGTGGTCGCGGCCGAGGCCGAAGAACGGCTGTTCCTCGCCGCCAAGGACCGCGTGCCCGAAACCCGTCTGCTGCACAATAACCGTGTAATCGACCTGCTGGAGATCGCGCGCGAGATGCTGCGGGGCGAGATCGAGTACCGTAAAGGCAATTTCGACACGGCCTTCGCCCATCTGCGCCGCTCGGTCGAGTTGGACGACAATCTGCCCTATGACGAGCCCTGGGGCTGGATGCAGCCCACCCGCCACGCGCTGGGGGCGCTGCTGTTCGAGCAGGGCCACGTGGCCGAGGCCGAAGCCGTCTATCGCGAGGATCTGGGTCTGGGCGGCACCCTCAGCCGCGCCTCGATCCATCCCGACAATGTCTGGAGCCTCAAGGGCTTGCACGATTGCCTCAAGGCGCGTGGCGCGGTAGAGGAATTGCAGTTGATCCGACAACGACTTGACCTGGCCCTGGCGCGCGCCGACCGCAGCGTCGGCGCCTCGTGCTTCTGCGCCCAGGCCGCGATGAGAGCCGCTGAATGAAACTGTTGAACGCTGCGCTGATCGCGCTGTGCTGCGGTCCCGCTTGGGCCGACCGTCAGACCTTTCCGCCTGTGGACGAGGCCAGCCAAGACCCGGCACTGGAAGCCTTTCGTGCGGACCTGCGCGCAAAGGTCGCCGCCCGCGACCTCGAGGGCGTGATGGCCGCCACCTGCCCCGAGATCTACACCAGCCACGGCGACGAGGACGGCCCCGAGACGTTCCGCGCCAATCTGACGGTCGATCCCGAGAGCCTACCCGAGTCCGACCGCCGTCATGCCGCCACCATCCGCGAGGACTACTGGCGCGACCTCGAGACCACGCTGGCCCAGCCCGGCTATTTCGACGAGGATGGCGAATTCTGGATGCCGCACCAGTGGCGGCTTTCCCTGCCAGCGAAGCTGGATCCGTTCACCGCCTATTTCGTGACCGGTCAGGATGTCACCCTGCGCCAGGCCCCAAACCGCGGCGCGCCCATTCTGGACCTGATCAGCCACGAGGTGGTGATCGTACCGGACTATCTGGAAGAGGCCGAATATCAGGGCGTCATCCTGACCGACGGAACGCGCGGCTATATCTATTCCGAATTCCTTTGGTCGATGGTCGGCTATCGCGCGGCCTTCGTGAAGTCGGACAGCGGTGACTGGCAGCTGTGTACGTTCGTGGCCGGGGACTAGGCCGCGCCCTCAGGCGCTGGCCTTCTTCTTTTTCTCGGCGGCGACCTTCTCGGCCAGATCGCGGGCAATGGCAAAGGCGCCCTTGATCTTGTCGCTGTCCTTTTTCCAGTCGCGCCGCACCACGATCTTGTTGTCCTTGACCTTGGCCAGCCCACGCTGGTTCTGGATGAACTCGACCAAACCTTCCGGAGAGGCGAACTTGTCATTGTGGAACTGGATCGTGGCCCCCTTCGGTCCGCCGTCCAGCTTGGCAATGCCGGCGCGTTTGCACATGGCCTTGATCCGCACCACCAGAAGCAGGGTGTTCACCTCTTTCGGCAGCGGGCCGAACCGGTCGATCAACTCGGCGGCAAAGCCCTCCAGTTCGACCTTGGTCGACAGCGACGACAGGCGGCGGTAGAGGCCCAACCGCACGTCCAGATCAGGCACATAGTCTTCGGGGATCAGTACCGGAACGCTCAGGTTGATCTGCGGCGCCCACTGGTCGTCGGCCTCGCTCAGCCCCTCCATCTCACCGGCCTTGATCTTGCCGATCGCCTCTTCCAGCATCGACTGGTAGAGTTCATAGCCCACGTCGCGCATCTGGCCCGACTGTTCCTCGCCCAGCAAGTTGCCCGCGCCGCGAATGTCCAGGTCCTGGCTGGCCAGCGTGAACCCCGCCCCCAGCGTATCGAGCGACCCCAGAACCCGCAGCCGCTTTTCGGCGGCCGGAGTCAACCGCGCGCGCGGCTTGGTGGTCAGATAGGCGTAGGCGCGGGTCTTGGACCGCCCCACCCGGCCCCGGATCTGATAGAGCTGCGCCAGCCCGAACATGTCGGCCCGGTGAACGACCATCGTGTTCGCGGTGGGAATGTCCAAACCGCTTTCCACGATCGTGGTGGCCAGCAGGATGTCATACTTGCCGTCATAGAAGGCGTTCATCCGGTCGTCCAACTCGCCCGCGGCCATCTGGCCATGGGCCACCACATAGGTCAGTTCCGGCAGCTGTTCCTTCAGGAATTCCTCGATCTCGGGGAGGTCCGAGATGCGCGGCACCACATAGAAACTCTGCCCGCCACGATAGTGCTCACGCAGCAGTGCCTCGCGGATGGTGACGGCATCGAACTCGCTGACATAGGTGCGGATCGCCAGACGATCGACGGGCGGCGTGCCGATGATCGACAGGTCGCGCACGCCGGTCAGGCTCAGTTGCAGGGTGCGCGGGATCGGCGTTGCGGTCAGTGTCAGCACATGCACGTCCGAGCGCAACTGCTTGAGCCGCTCCTTGTGGGCCACGCCGAAATGCTGTTCTTCGTCGATGATCAGCAGGCCCAGATTCTGGAACCGGATGCCCTTGGCCAGCAGCGCATGGGTGCCGATCACGATATCGACCGTGCCCTTTGCCAGCCCTTCGCGGGTCTGATGCGCCTCTTTGGCCGAGGCGAAGCGTGACAATTGCCTGACTTCCAGCGGGAAGCCCCGGAACCGGTCCTTGAAGCTGGCGGCGTGCTGACGGGCCAGCAGCGTTGTGGGCGCAATCACCGCCACCTGCAGGCCGGACATGGCCGCAACAAAGGCCGCGCGCATGGCGACCTCGGTCTTGCCAAAGCCCACGTCGCCGCAGATTAGGCGATCCATCGGCGTGCCCGAGTGCAGGTCCTCCATCACGTCGGCGATGGCGCGCAACTGGTCTTCGGTTTCCTGATAGGGAAATCGGGCGCTGAACTCCTCCCACGCGTGGGGCGGCGGGTCCATGATCGGGGCCTTGCGCAAGGCGCGTTCGGCGGCAATGCGGATCAGCCGGTCGGCCATCTCGCGGATGCGTTCCTTGAGCTTGGCCTTCTTGGCCTGCCATGCGCCACCGCCCAGCTTGTCGAGCAGGCCTTCCTCGTGCCCGTATTTCGATAGCAGTTCGATGTTTTCGACCGGCAGGTAAAGCTTGGCGCCCTCGGCATATTCCAGCAGCAGGCATTCATGCGCGGCGCCCAAGGCGCTCACGACCTCCATGCCCATGTACCGGCCGATGCCGTGATCGACATGCACCACCAAATCGCCGGGGCTGAGCGACTGGGTCTCGGTCAGGAAATTCTCGGCCTTGCGGCGTTTCTTGGGCTGGCGGATCAGCCGGTCGCCCAGAACGTCCTGTTCCGAGATCACGGTAATGTCGGGCGTCTCGAAGCCGTGCTCCAGCGCCCAGACCGCAAGGTGCAGGCCGCGCTTGCCGATCCGCGAGCCGTCGGAAACGGGAATTGCCTCGGCCAGGCCCTCATCCTCGATCAACCCGGTCAGGCGTTCGCGCGCGCCCTCGGAGTACGAAGCGACCAGAACCGGCCCCTTCTCAAGCTTGTTCTTGATGTGGCTTGCCAGCGCGCCGAACAGGCTGATGCTTTCCTGCTGGCGCTCGGGGGCAAAGTTGCGCCCGATCCGACCGCCCGCGTCGATCACCCCCGGGCCGCTGGCCTGCGGCAGGGGGCTGAACTGCAGCACCCGCCGCTGCGCCACCGCCCGGGTCCAGGCGTCATCGTCCAGATACAGCAGGCCCGGCGGCGTGGGTTTATAGACCGAATCCATCCGCGAGCGGTTCTCGAGCGCCAGACGCCGGGTTTCGTATTGATCGGCGATGCTGTCCCACCGGGCCAGACGCGCGGGCGTGACCTGATCGTCCAGCGTGATCGTCGCATCCGGCAGATAGTCGAACAGCGTTTCCAGCTTTTCGTGGAACAGGGGCAGCCAGTGCTCCATGCCCTGATGCTTGCGCCCGGCGCTGACCGCCTCGTACAGCGGATCATCCGTGCCGGCCGCACCGAATTCGATGCGATAGTTCTGACGGAACCGGGTGATGGCGGCCTCGTCCAGGATCACCTCGGAAACCGGGGCCAATTCGACCAGATCAAGCTTTTCGGTGGTGCGCTGAGTGGCCGGATCGAACCGGCGCGCGCCGTCCAGCACGTCTCCGAACAGGTCCAGCCGCACCGGCCCTGCCTCGCCCGGCGGGAAGATGTCGATGATCCCGCCGCGCACGGCATAGTCGCCGGGCTCCATCACCGTGGGGCTTTGGCTGAAACCCATGCGCACCAGAAAATCGCGCAGCGCGGCCTCGTCGATGCGCTGGCCGACCCGAGCGGTGAACGCCGCCTGCCGCAGCACGTCGCGCGCCGGCACGCGCTGGGTGGCCGCGTTCAGCGTGGTCAGCAGAACGAACCGCTCGGGCATCTGGTGCACCAGTGCCGCCAGGGTCGCCACCCGCGCCGCCGCGATGTCGGGGTTGGGCGACACCCGGTCAAAAGGCAGGCAATCCCAGCCGGGAAACAGGATCACCGGCATGTCGGGCGCAAAGAAACGCAGCGCGGCGCGCATCGCCTCGGCACGTTTGTCGTCGCGCGCCACATGCAGAACCGGCCCGCCCGAGCGGGCAACCTCGTTCAGCACCAGCTGCGCGTCAAACCCCTCGGGGGCGCCGCCGACTGTCACGTGGTTCGGAGCCTTCATCACGCTGCCTTTCTGAATCTGCTATCCCAGAACGCCTATCGAAAGGTTCTGATACATGCCCCACATCGAAGTGACCAGTATCGCAAACATGCCGATGACCTGCGTCGCCAGCCGGCATCGATGCAGCGCCTTGGACACAGCTTCAATCGTCAACTCCTGCCGCCGCAGGTTCCGGGCCACCCGCAGGCTGTTTGCGCCGACAAGAACCATCGGGAACAACAGCAGGAACACGGCCTGGGCGAACTCGACCTGATAGTAAAACCCAAGCGTCGCCAGCCCTGCGAACAGGAAACAGCACAGCGCCAAGATTACGACCCCCGAAACGTCGGCAATGTAGAGGATGCGATTGGTGTTGATCCGCACGATGTCCAGCAGGTCGGTCTCGGCCTGGCCTCCGACGCGGCGGGCGCGCACGACCAGATCATAGGGAACGCCCATCACCCAATGGCTGGCTGTCGACCACAGCACCGCAAGCGCGATCCAGTACCACAGATTCGAGAAACTGCGCATGTCGATGAGCTCGAAGATCGTGGAGTACCAGTCCAAACTTGCCTCATTGTTCAAAATTCTCAGGCGGTTCTATCGCAACGGCGCGGCCATTGGTACCCTTGAGACCTGTGCAAATTCATGCCACCCAATGCGCGACTGTTCAAGGAGAACGCGCCATGAAACCGACAATCGCCCCCTACCCCCACGGCCGCTTTCGTCGCGCCCGCCAGTCCGAGGCGATCCGGGGCTTGGTGCGCGAGAACACCCTGACCGTGGATGACCTGATCTGGCCGGTTTTCGTGCGCGACGGCGAGGGCATCGAAGAGCCCGTGCCCTCGATGCCCGGCGTGGTGCGCCGCTCGGTCGATCTGATCGCCAGGGCCGCAGCCGAGGCGCAGGCTATGGGCATCCCGGCGATCTGCCTGTTTCCCTACACCGATCCCAGCCTCAAGACGCAGGATTGTGCCGAGGCGTGGAACCCCGACAACCTGTCGAACCGCGCCATCCGCGCGATCAAGCAGGCCGCGCCCGAGATCGCGGTGATGACCGACGTGGCGCTGGACCCCTACAACATCAACGGCCACGACGGATACGTGGTGGACGGCAAGATTGTGAATGACGAAACGGTCGAGGCGCTGGTCAAGATGACGCTGGCCCAGGCCGAGGCCGGAGCCGACATCATCGGCCCGTCCGACATGATGGACGGCCGGATCGGCGCGATGCGCCAGGCACTCGAGGCCGCCGGCCATCACGACGTCATGATCCTCAGCTATGCCGCGAAATATGCCAGCGCCTTCTACGGACCTTTCCGCGATGCGGTGGGCGCCTCGGGCGCGTTGACCGGCGACAAGAAGACCTATCAGATGGACCCGGCCAACTCGAACGAGGCGCTGCGCTTGATCGAACGCGACCTGACCGAGGGCGCCGACATGGTTATGATCAAGCCCGGCATGCCCTATCTGGACATCTGCAGGCGGGTCAAAGACACGTTCGGCGCACCCACCTATGCCTATCAGGTGTCGGGTGAATACGCGATGATCCAGGCCGCAGCGCAGAACGGGTGGATCGACGGCGAAAAGGTGATGCTGGAAAGCCTGCTGGCCTTCAA
>NZ_JBXWSK010000075.1:0-16640 GCF_059613385.1 Ruegeria sp. BHSA162 | reverse complement strand
ACCCACCTATGCCTATCAGGTGTCGGGTGAATACGCGATGATCCAGGCCGCAGCGCAGAACGGGTGGATCGACGGCGAAAAGGTGATGCTGGAAAGCCTGCTGGCCTTCAAACGCGCAGGCTGTGACGGCATCCTGACCTATTTCGCGCCGCAGGTCGCCCGGCTGCTGCAAGGCTAATCCCACGGGACTCCGCGATTTTTCGCCGATCGGCCGGCCTTGGCCTGCCGGTTTTCCCGTGACACCCGACGCCGTTCGGCGTATTCTTGCACACAAGACCGGGACCACCCGGCTTTTCAGGCACATCGACAGAGAAAAAGAAACATGAGCAGTTCCAACACACCACGACTGAGCCGTCGCGGCTTTGCCTTTGGCATGGCCGGACTGACCCTGACCGCCGCTTGCGGCAACGGCGTCGGAAACTCGAACGCGGCAACGATCGATGCCCGCGTCGATGCGACGCTGACCGAGATGTATACCCGCTACCCGAACACCCAGGAAATCGCCAACAAGGCCAACGGGATGCTGGTCATGCCGCTGATCACCGAGGCGGGCTTCGTCTTTGGCGGTGGCTACGGAAAAGGCGCCTTGCGCATCAATGGCGCCACGGTCGACTACTACTCGGCTGTCAAAGGCACCGCCGGGCTGCAGATTGGCGCCCAGCAATACGCCCATGTCCTGTTCTTCATGACCGAGGACGCCCTGAACGATTTCCGCCGCTCAAGCGGATGGACCGCCGGCGCGGACATTGGATATGTCGTCAGCGACCAGGCGGACCAGTTGTCGACCGACCTGACCACCTTGCGCAAACCCGTGCTGGCGGCGGTCTTCGGTCAGGCTGGGCTGCAATTGGGCGCAACGGTCGAGGGCATCAAATACACGCGCATTATTCCCTGACCCCCTGACCCCCCTCAAGAAAACTCCGTCACTGGCCAATGCCGTGGCGGAGTTTTTCGTTTCAGACGCAGATTCCGCGGCGCGGCCTCTTTCGGTCGCCAGAGCCATGAATTAACCTTCGCCTGATCTGCAAATTCAAATGGTGCGCTGCTGATGGGTGTCGTCTTTCGCTGGTTGATGCGTATCGCCTCGGGTCTGGTCCTGCTGACCCTCGCGGCGATCGGTCTGGTGTATTTCCTGGCCAGCCAGTCGCTGCCTGACTACGATCAAACGCTGCAGGTCAAAGGCCTGAATGCCCCGGTCGAGATCGTGCGCGACACCGCCAACGTGCCTCACATCCTGGGGCGGACCGACCCCGACGTGTTCTTCGGTCTGGGCTATGCGCATGCCCAGGACCGGTTGTGGCAGATGACAGTCATGCGCCGGACCGTGCAGGGGCGCCTGTCCGAGGTTTTTGGCCAGCGGACCGTGCATATCGACAAGCTCATGCGTCGGCTGGATCTATACGGGCTGGCGCATCAGTCCTTCGAAGTTCAGGACGATTACACCAAGGCCGCTCTTCGCGCCTATGCCGCGGGTGTCAATGCGCGGCTGGACGAAATCAACGAAAATGCCCTGGGCCGCGGCGCGCCGGAAATGTTTTTGTTCAACGCACCGGTTGCTCCTTGGCAACCGGGTGACAGCATAGCCATGATCAAGCTGATGGCGGTTCAGCTGTCCGGGCATTTGCAGGACGAAGTGCTGCGGGCGCGCACCTCGTTGATGCTGAACGATCCGCAGCGGCTGTCAGATATTCTGCCCGACGTGCCTGGCGCGGGCATTGCAGCGCTGCCCGAATATGCGGCGTTGTTTCCCGACCTGCCCCGCTATGCCGCCAGTTCTGAACCCGCGGCCGCATGGCTGAACCCGGTCCCGCAGCGCGGGTTGGCGGGTGCCTCGAATGCATGGTCTGCGGCTCCTTCGCGTTCGGCCACCGGTGGAACCCTGTTGGCCAACGATCCGCATCTGGGCCTGACTGCGCCGGGGATCTGGTATCTGGCGCGTCTTGAACTGGCCAAGGGCGGCGTGATCGGCGCTACCATCCCCGGCATTCCGGCGGTTATGTCCGGCCGCAGCGACCGGCTGGGATGGGGCCTGACCTCTTCCTATCTGGACGATCAGGACGTGCATATCGAAAGAGTGAATCCCGACAACCCCGAGGAATACCTGACGCCTGAAGGCTTCAAACCCTTCAAGTCGCGCCCTTCAATCATCGAGATCAAGGGCGCCCCACCGATCACTCTGACTCTGCGCTGGACCGAGAACGGCCCCGTCCTGCCCGGCACCCATTACAACCTGGAAACCATCACACCGCCGGGGCATGTCGCCTCGCTGTCCTGGACGGCGCTCAGCCCGCGCGACACCTCGATCAGCGCGTCGATGGCGCTGATGAGCGCGGATACCGTGCGTGAAGCGATTGAAGCTGCCGAGCGGTTCATCGCACCGTCGCAAAACCTGTCGGTGGTCGACAAGACGACCGTCGGCATGAAACTCATCGGCGCAATGCCCAGCCGCGACCTCAACAACCAGAGCCGCGGCCGCATCCCGACGCCGGGCTGGATCGCGGCAAACCGCTGGCAGGGGCGTCTGCCCTATTCCGACAACCCCGAATTCGTGGCCCCCGCCGGCGGCGTTTTGGGCAACACCAACAACAAGATCATCGACCGGCCCTTCCCCCTGCATGTGTCCTATGAATGGGGCGATACGCAGCGCGTCCATCGCTGGGAATTCCTGATGCAATCCCGCGAGGTGCACACCCGCGACAGCTTCATCGAGGCGCAGCTGGACACGGTCAGCTTCACCGCGCGGTCGCTGCTACCGTTGATCGGGGCCGACCTGTGGTTCACCGGCGAGGCCGCGCCCGAAGGCACCCCCGAACGCCAGCGCCAGATCGCCTTGACCCTGCTGGCCGAATGGAACGGCGAGATGAACGAGCACCTGCCCGAGCCGCTGATCTACGCGGCCTGGGTCCGCGCGCTGCAAAAACGCCTGATCGCCGATGACCTCGGGCCGCTGGCCAAAGAATTCAAGCATGTCGAGCCACTGTTCATCGAACGCGTATTCCGCGACATCGACGGAGCCTCGGCCTGGTGCGACGTCCGGCAGAGCGCACCGGTGGAAACCTGCACCGACATGGCCCGGCTGGCCCTGGACGATGCGCTGGTCTGGATTTCCGAGCGTTATGGCAGCCAACTGGAATCCCTGCGCTGGGGCGATGCCCACCAGGCCACCCATGACCACCCGGTGCTGGGCGAGGTTCCGGTGCTGCGCTATTTCGTCAACATCCGCCAATCGACCAGCGGCGGCGACAACACCCTGCTGCGCGGACGCACCTCGGGCGAAGGACCGGACCCGTTCCAGAACGTGCACGGCGCGGGCTATCGTGGGGTTTATGACTTTGCCGACCCCGACAGCTCGGTCTTCATCACGGCCACCGGGCAATCGGGCCACTTCCTGTCGCGCTACTATGACGATCAGGCGCAACTGTGGCGCCGGGGTGAGTACATTCCAATGTCGCTGGATCTGGATCTGGCCCGCGCCGCCGCTGTCGGGACCACCCGTCTGATGCCGCAATAGGCGGGATTTCGGCGGACCCCCGCCCCTTTTTTGTCGCCCCGTGGACGTGGCCCCGTGGCTTGGCCTACCATTCCGGAGCGCCCGGACCGCAGCGCGAGGGGGAAAATCATGGCCAGTTTGCGCGATACCCTGAACAATCTAGCCCGCGACTATGCCATCGCCTGGAGCTCGGGTGACGCCGATGCCGTGGCCGAATTCTTTACGTCGGACGGGCAGATCACGATCAATCGCGGCGACCCCATTGTCGGGCGGGCAGCCATCGCCGACATGGCGCGCGGGTTTCATACCGACTTTCCCGATCTTGAGGTGCGCTGCGACATGCTGCGATGGGCCGGTCCCCACGCCATTTTCGTGTGGACCCTTGAAGGGCACCACGCCCGGACCGGCAACGCGGTGATCACGCGCGGCTGGGAAGAATGGGAGCTGGATACAGAGTACAAAATCCGCTCGTCGTTGGGCTGGTTCGATGCCGACGACCATCAGCGCCAGATCGACGGGGCCTGACCGTCAGAGGCCCGCGAACTGATTGGCCTGCTTGTCGGTCCACAGAACGGTGATTTCGAACCCGTCCTCGGTCTGTTTTTCGCCGCGCACCACGTCCTGCCGGAATAGCCAGGCGCGTTTGTCGCCATCGGCAAAGCCCAGCTTCAAAACCTCTTCCCGGCGCACGCCCCGCAGGGTCGTGGCGATCTCGGTCAGCAGCGGATCGATCCCCTCGCCGCTCACGGCCGAGATCGGGAACACCGCCGGATCGCGCTCGGCCCGGGCCTGCACGGCCTGCCGGTCTTCGTCGGACAGCAGGTCGATCTTGTTCCAGACTTCAAGCTGAGGGCGGGTATCGTCCACACCCAGCGAGGCCATGATCGTGCGCACATCCTCGGCCTGCTCTTCGGTCTCGGCATGACTGATGTCGCGCACATGCACGATCAGGTCGGCGGCCAGAACCTCTTCGAGCGTGGCGCGGAAGGCCGCGACCAGTTCGGTCGGCAGGTTCGAGATGAACCCCACCGTGTCCGACAGGATCACTTCGGGTCCGTCGGGCAGTTCGATCCGGCGCATGGTCGGGTCCAGCGTGGCAAACAGCATGTCCTTGGCCATGACTTCGGCCCCGGTCAGGCGGTTGAACAACGTGGACTTGCCTGCGTTGGTGTAGCCGACCAGCGCCACGATCGGATAGGGCACCTTGGCCCGCGCGGCCCGGTGGAGCGTCCGGGTCTTCACGACCTTCTGCAACTGGCGGCGCAAGCGCACCAGTTGATCGTCGATCGCGCGCCGGTCGGCCTCGATCTGGGTTTCCCCCGGTCCGCCGACGAAGCCCAGCCCACCGCGCTGACGTTCCAGGTGGGTCCAGGCCCGCACCAGGCGCGTGCGCTGATAGCTGAGCGCGGCCATCTCGACCTGCAACACACCCTCGCGCGTGCGGGCGCGGTCCGAGAAGATTTCCAGAATCAGCCCCGTCCGGTCGAGGATCTTGACCTTCCACGCCTTTTCCAGATTGCGCTGCTGAACCGGGGTGACCGGCCCGTCGATCAGAACCAGCTCGATCTCGTTTTCCGCAAAACGCGCGCCCAGTTCCTCGATCTTGCCGCTGCCGAACAGCAGGCCGGGCTGCGCCCGCGGCAGGCGTACGATCTCGGACCCGATCACATCCAGATCGGGCAAGGCGGCAGCCAGTGCCACCGCCTCTTCCAGCGCCGGAACGGGGTCGCGGCGCTGGTCATCTGACTTGATATCGGGATGCAGCACCCAAGCCCGGGTGCGCCTCCGGTCATGTTCCATCAAGAGGCGTCTTCGCCCTCATACAGGTTGATCGGCTGCGACGGCATGATGGTCGAGATCGCGTGCTTGTAGACAAGCTGCGACTGTCCGTCGCGGCGCAACAATACGCAGAAATTGTCGAACCAGGTGATGACACCCTGCAATTTCACGCCGTTGATCAGGAAAATTGTAACGGGAACCTTTGCTTTCCGTACATTGTTCAGGAAGGCATCCTGAAGATTCTGTCTGTCCGAAGCCATATTTTGTTATCTCGCCGTTGTTCTTGCTTACGCGCTGCGGACCAACGCGCTCCCTCCGCGCGAGTATGGAGTGACGCGCAGAGATATTCCAGATGAAAAATCAGGCAGTAACGTGAAGGCCCGAATTGCCGGTTCAATCCCGCCACAGGGCCGGAGTGATCAACGCGATGATCGCCAGAGTCTCCAGCCGGCCGATCACCATCCCGGCGCACATGGTCAGCTTGGCTCCGGCCGACAGATCGATCAGACGGATCGGCAGATCGGTGGCCAGTTCGATCAACGGACCGGTCGTGCTCAGCACCGCGACGCTCAGCACCATGGCGCGCTCAAACCCAACCCCCTCGGCGGCCAGAACGACATCAAGCAACGCGAGCGTCAGCGCGAACATCATCAGAAAGACCCACGCGATGAACGCGCCCTGGCTTTGGATGCGGCGGTTGCCACCGCCTGCCCCGCTTACCGATGACGGGTGGATCAGCCTGTCCAGTTCACGCGCGCCATTCAGGTACAAGGCATAGACCCGCAACAGCTTCACCCCGCCGGCGGTGGTGGCGACCCCGCCCCCGATAAGCGCAAGCCCCATCAACACAAGCCCCGGTGTTCCCAGACCGGACAACTGTTGCGCGTCGTTCCAATAAGCGCTTTCGAACCCGGCCGTCGTCAGGAACGACATCACCGTGAACAACATGCCCCAGATGACGTTCAGCGTTTGCAGGCCCGTCACCTGCCCGCCGATCTCGGCAACCCCGGCCAGCACCCGGAAGACCAACAATGCCGCCACGCCGACGACGATCATCAGGCCGATCCGGAATTCCGGATCGTGGTCCAACCGGGAATAGCCGGTTGTCGCGGTGTCCTTTGAGAACGTCAGGCGGGACAAGGCAAAGAACAGGAACAGAAACAGGATGGCCTCGCCGGTGATCCCGGCGGTGGACCCTTCCAACCCGCCCACTGGCGATATGCCGGACGTGGCCATCACCGACATTGCGTGGCAGATGGCCGTCAGGCCCTTTTCTCCGGCGATCAACAGCAAGACCCAGATTACCGCTGTGAGGCTGGCGTAAACCGGGGTCAATGTCGCCGTCACACGGAGCAGCCGCCCCCGCGGGTCGACCTTTTCGCTCTGGGCAACGCCGGAAACCGGGCGGCCCGGCTGTCCGCGCGCGGTAATCTCGAACCCACCCAACGACAGGGGCGCCAGGATCGCAGCCGCCGAGATCCACATCAGCAGCCCACCCATCCAGCCGACGAGCGCCCGCCACAGGTGAACCGGCGCCGACAGGCGCTCGGGGTCGGGAAACAGGTCCGCTCCGGTGGTGGTGATGGCGCTGACCATGTCAAAATAGGCGTTCAGAAAGGTCGTGTTCCCCAACGCGTCATGGACCGGAACGGCCAGAAACAGCGGCAATACCGTCAGCGAGCCCAGCAGGACAGCCAACTGTCCCAAGGTCCCACGCCGCGGTTGCCGGCTGGCCGTCGCCAGGCCAACGATCGTGACCAGGAACAGCCCAACCAAACCCGAATAAAAGAACGACCGCGACGTGGGGTGGTCATCCAAGGCAAGGGCGTAGATTGCCGGGATCCACATGGCCACGGACACAACCGCCGAGATCAACAGAAACAGCGGCAGCCGCCGAATAACGCTGATTTTGGGTGCGCGGGCGACAGCCATCAGAAAAAGTCGATCGAAACCTGCATCAGGCGTTCGACCTCGGGTACATCATTGGCCATTGCGAAAATCGCAACCACGTCCTTTTCGTCAATCCGCAGACTGCCAGTAGGCCGCAGGACCTCGTCGCCCTTGCGCACCGCGCCGACCAAGACGCCTTCGGGAAAGTCGATGTCGCGCAGTTTCTGCCCGGCCATTGGCGAGGTTGATAGCACTTCGGCCTCGATCACTTCGGCCTCGGCATCACCGATCGAATAGACCTGTCGCACCCGGCCATGCCGGATATGGCGTAGGATCGAACTGACGGTCGTGGCCCGCGGGTTGATATAGGCGTCAATCCCCAACGGCCCCATCAGGGCCACCATGCTGGGGTCGTTGATCAACGCAATCGCCAGCGGGCAACCTTCGGCCTTGGCCCGGACCGCAGCCAGCATGTTGGTCCGGTCGTCATCGGTGACGGCCAGCATCGCGTCCGCGCGCTCGATCCCCGCTTCGCTCAACAGCGCTGAATCCAGACCGTCGCCGTTCAGAACGATCGTACGCTCCAGCGACTCGGCGGCCAGTTCCGCACAGCGCCGGTCACGCTCGATAACCTTTGCACGGATGCGGCCCTCGCGTTCTTCCAGTGTCCGGGCGACTTCAAGGCCGACGTTCCCGCCACCCACGATGACCACGCGATCCTGCTTTTTCTGTGACTTACCAAAGACTTCCATCGTACGATCAACGTCTTGGACGCTGGTAAATACATAGCATTCGTCACCGACGAACAATTGGTCCTCGGATTCCGGCGCGAACAGCGTTCCGTCGCGGCGAATACCCACCACGATGGCGCTGAGCGTTGAAAACAGGTCTGTCAGTTGGCGCAAGGGCGTGTTGACGATCGGGCAATCCTCGGCGATCCGAATGCCCAGAAGCTGCGCCTTGCCATCCATGAACAGTTCCGTGTCAAAAGCCGCAGGCGCCGACAGGCGGCGCATGGCTGCGGCGGCCACTTCACGTTCGGGGCTGATCACCACGTCGATCGGAAGATGGTCGCGGCGGTACAAGTCGCGATGGATCGCTTCGAGGTAGGATTTCGACCGCAACCGCGCGATCTTGCGCTGGATCGAGAACACCGAGTGGGCCATCTGGCAGGTGACCATGTTCACCTCGTCAGAATGGGTCGCGGCGATGATCATGTCGGCGTCACGGGCTCCGGCCCGCTCGAGCACGTCGGGATAGCTGGCAAAGCCGGCGATGCCCTGCACGTCCAGCGTCTCGGTCGCCCGGCGTACCAGGTCAGGGTTGTTGTCCACAACGGTGACGTCATTCAACTCGCCCGAAAGGTGCCGAGCAATCTGCCAGCCCACCTGGCCGGCGCCACAAATGATGACCTTCATGCCTTTGGCCTTTCTGCCTGAGCGTTTTGAATGACAGATGCCCACAGAGCGGTCAATCGAATTGTCATGACGGCCTGTGTGATGCAAGATAAGCGAATGAAAACAGTGCTTCGATTGCTTGTTCCCCTTGCCCTGCTGGCCGGATGCGGGCCGTTGTCGATGTATTATCGCGAAGGCGAAAGCGTCTCGCGGATGCAGGCCGAAACGACCGAATGCCAAGTGCAGGCGCTGAAGGATGCACCGGTTGCAAACCAGGTGCGCCAAAGCCCGCCCACCTATTGGCCGGGCCGCACGTATTGCGACGGGCGCGGGCGATGCTACCGCACCGGAGGATGGTGGGAGCCGGGCCGCGTTTACACCGTAGATGTAAATCAGGGGCTGCGAAACACGGTCGAGGCGCAGTGCATGGCCAAGAAGGGCTACCGCCCCATCAGCCTGCCGCCCTGCAAACAGTCGGTCAAGTCGGGCGTTCCACCGACCCGAACAACCGTCCTGCCGCCATTGGGCACGGCCTCTTGTTTCGTCAAATTCGACGACGGCTCATTCCAGATCATCACGCCGGGGTTGCCGGGCTGACCGGCTGACCTCAGGCCAGATCGCCAGGCGACGATCGCCGGCGGAGTGACAGGAACAGATGTGCTGCGATGGCGGCTGCATAGAATACAAGTACGGCCACGAACATCGAGCCTTCTCCGGCACGCCATAGGATTACAAGCAGAACAGGTGTGCCCAGCAGGTTGCCCGCATTTCCCATCTGCGCCATCGCCCCATAGCTCAGCGCCTGATCCCGGGCCGAGCCATTCAGTTGAGGAACCGCCGCGAAACTGCCGCTCTGCACCAGGCCCAACACCGCAAACAGTGCAATGCCGACAATGGGCAGAGGCGCTCCGAAAAACAGCAGGGCAAGGGCAGCCATCCCGGCCGCAAAACCAAGATTTACAACCGTGACCGCGGTCAGGAACGTCAAGAGCACGGGTACCGCGATCCACGACAGCACGATACCTGCCAGCGGCATCAGACTGGCTACAAGAACCGACTGATCTTCGGGCATACGGCCGGGCAGGATCGCCAGCAACGACACGAAGGTCAGTGTGTAGAAGAACCATCCGATCGCCGGTGCTGCCATGCGAGGCGAGCGGTAGGTTTCTAGATGCGTCTGCAGGATGGATCCCAGCCCCCACCCATGCCGTTCCGTCGCGATGGGCGGAACCTTTGGCGGAAACAGGGCGACCAGTCCTGCAATCAGCGCCATCAGGAACCCGTGGCCCATGAAGAAATCCGCCAATCCAAAACGCTGGATCAACGGAAGGCCGAACCAAGCGTTCAGCGCAAAGGCAACTCCAAAGAAAGAACTCCACAACACCATGGCGGCATTGCGCGCGGCTCCGCGTGTGATCTGTGCGATCAGCGTCGGAGCGGCAACCACGATCGCCAGATGCGAAACGCCCTCAATGATCCGGCTGCCCAGCATCACGTGAAAACCGGGAATGGTGGACTGGAACACCGATACAACGCCGCCCAGAAGCAAACCGAACACCAGCAGGCGGACCGGTCCTAACTGCGCGGTAATGGCGCCTGACATGGCCCCCAGCACGGCGCCCATCAAACTGATGATCGACAACAACCAGCCGATCGAATCCCCATAGCCTGGGTACAATGCACCGACCGCGTCGAAGGCAACGGCGATCTTGGCGAATTGCGTGGCCGCGCCCAATCCGGCCACCCATAACAGGATCACCTGCAGGAATATGCGAAAAGATTGTGTCACACCCGAGTTCTACCCTCGCCCCCCGGCGAGGTGAACGCATATATTATGCGGCGCGTACGCGCGTGCCGCTGACAAGGCGCACTGGGGTTCCATCGGCCAGATACAGTCGCTCCCATACGATTTGGCCTGCGCTGATGGTGATCTGGTCGTGCACGGCCTGAGAAGTGATGAAAGCTTTGGGATTTGGCACCTGAAGGTCCCACCAACCCTCGTCCGTCAGCTCCATTTCGGCCTGGCGGATCTCGTCGGTCGCATACTGCCACAGCGACACCCCCAACAACGAGTGCTGGCTGGCTGACCAATCCCGTGCGCGGCTGGGTGAATAGGCCAGACAAACATGGCTCGCTTCGTCCACCAGATGCAGACAGGCTTGCGAACTGCCGACAAGCCGCTTCAGTGCTGCATCGTCGGCGCGGTGATCCGAAAGCGCCGAGAAAACCGCAGCTTGTTGTTCAGGGCTTGGGGTCTGGACCTCGTTTTCCCAGCGCGACACCGTGGCCTGATCGACCCGCATCACATGTGCAAGCGCCGCCTGCTTCATCCCGGTGGCCCGCCGAAGCCGTTTGAGACGACGACCAAAGGCGGGAAATCCCTTCTGGATCATCGATAGCGTCATGGCCGGGCGCCTCCCGTTGTCCTGCCGGTATGGCCGGCCCCTATTCCGCCGGTTCAGGCTCGTCCAGTTGCGCCACCCGCGCGCCCGACTTGTTCGACGTGACTACACCCAACGATTTCAGCTTGCGGTGCAAGGCGCTGCGTTCCATTCCAACGAAACTGGCCGTGCGGCTGATATTGCCGCCAAAGCGATTGATCTGGGTCAGCAGATACTCACGCTCGAACGCCTCTCGTGCCTCGCGCAGTGGCAGCGTTGCCAGAGCGCCCGACAGCACGACCCGGCCGGAATCGTCGGCCTTTTCCTCCTCATTCGGCAATTCCCGCGCTTCGATCGGTCCGGTGCCATCACCAAGGATCAAGACCCGCTCGACCAGGTTCTTCAACTGGCGCACGTTGCCGGGCCAACTCATGGTCTGCAGCAGAGCGACGGCCTCTTCCGACAACTCGCGCACGGGGAGGCCCTGGGTTTCGTTGCACATCTCGATGAAATGCTTGGCTAGGACAGGAATATCTTCGCGCCGTTCTTCCAAAGACGGCACCGCGATCGGGACGACGTTGAGACGGTGATACAGCTCTTCGCGGAACCGGTCCGCGGAAATCTCGGTTTCAAGGTCGCGGTTAGTGGAAGAGATCACCCGCAGATCGACACGGACGTTGTCCGAGCCACCCACCCGCTGAAACTGCTGATCGACGAGAACGCGCAGGATCTTGGACTGCGTGCCCAAGGGCATGTCGGCGACCTCGTCGAAATAGACCACACCGCCATGGGCCTGTTCGAGCAGACCGGATTCAACGCCGCGTTCGGCGGATTCACGGCCGAACAGAACTTCTTCCATGCGCTCGGGTTCGACGCCGGCGCAGTTGACCGTGACAAAGGGCGCGTTCGCCCGGTTCGAGTGCGCATGAATGTAGCGCGCGGCGATTTCCTTGCCCGATCCGGCGGGACCGCGCAGCATGACCCGACCGTTGGATTTGGTCACCTTGTCCAACTGGCTCAGCATCGCGCGGAACGCAGCCGACTTGCCGATCATATCGGAATTGCTGACTTCCTTGCGCTTGAGCGAGGCATTCTCGCGACGAAGGCGCGACGTTTCCATCGCGCGGCGGATCACCACCATCAACTGATCGATGTTGAAGGGTTTTTCGATAAAATCATATGCCCCCTGCTTGATCGCAGCGACGGCGATTTCGATATTTCCGTGCCCCGATATGATCACTACCGGAACATCCGGATTGTCGCGTTTGACCGCCTTCAGAATGTCGATCCCATCCATGCGGCTGTCCTTGAGCCAGATGTCCAGGATCAGCAGCCCGGGTGGTTCTGCGTTGATCGCGGCCATGCACTCGTCCGAGTTGCCGGCCAGCCGGGTGGAATATCCTTCGTCCTCCAGAATGTCGGACACCAGTTCGCGAATATCGCGCTCGTCATCTACGATCAGAATGTCACTCATCTTTGGCCTGCTTTCAGTGTTTTGGTTTTAATTGCCTGCTTTTGCGGCGCTGCGACCGGGGCCGTGTTGGCCTTCGGCAACCGGATCACGGCCATTGCGCCAAAATGGTCCTGTCCGTCGAACACGGGCGCATCCTCAAGGGTCAGCGTACCGCCGTGTTCTTCAATGATTTTCTTGACGATGGGCAGGCCCAGGCCAGTCCCTTCGTCGCGCGTGGTCACATAGGGCTCGAACAGCCGCGCCCGGTCTTCGGGCAGCCCGATGCCGTTGTCCGCGATGGTAATCAGTGTTCCGTCGTCATCCGTGGACAGGCGCACCTTTATCTGCGGGCTGAGGTTGTCGGGCGGACCCTTCTTTTTCAGGGTTTCGATGGCTTCGCCGGCGTTCTTGATCAGATTTGTGAGCGCCTGGTTCAGCATCGTCGCGTCCACATCGGCCAATACTGGCTGGTCCGGGATCTCCGCGTCGATCTGAACGTCTGGCTGACCGGCCTGCTGCAGCAGAACCGCCTCGCGCACCAGGCCCGCGATGTCTTCCTCGTGCCGGTCGGGCTCGGGCATGCGGGCAAACTTCGAGAATTCGTCGACAATCCGGCGCAGATCGTTGGTCTGGCGAACGATCACGTCGGTCATGGATTCAAGGCTGGCGCTGTCCTCTTCATCCAGCTTCCGCGCAAACTTCCGCCGGATGCGTTCGGCGCTCAGCTGAATGGGGGTCAGCGGGTTCTTGATCTCATGCGCGATGCGGCGTGCCACGTCCCCCCAGGCCGCCATACGCTGGGCGCTGACCAGATCGGTCACGTCGTCAAAGGCGACCACGTAACCTTCCAGCCTGCCGTTCTCGCCGCGTCGGGTTGCCATCCGGACCAGCAGGTTTTCCAGTTGCCCCTTGCGGGTGACCTTGATTTCGTCCTGAATTGCTTCCTGGTTGCCTTCTTTCAGCGCTTCGAACAAAGGCAGGAACTCGGGTACTGCAATGCCGATTGCCAATTGTTGCTCATGGCCTTTCCAGTCCAGCAAGCGCTCGGCCGATCGGTTGACGAATGTCACCTGACCATCCGGATCCACCCCGACAACGCCCGAAGTCACCGAACTGAGCACCGAGTCGAACAACCGGCGGCGGCTTTCGATCTGGCGGGTGTTTTCCAGCAGCGTACCCCGCTGCGCCTTCAATTGCCGGGTCATCTGGTTGAAGTACCGCCCCAGCATGGCGATTTCGTCGTCGCTGGCCTCCTCGATGACCTGCACGTCCAGATCACCGGCCCCGACCCGCTGCGCGGCGGTGGTCAGACGACCAACCGGGCGCGAGAGCCGCTCGGCGAACCACATACCCAGCGAAACGGCCGCCAAGATGAGGATTACCGCGAACCCCAGATACAACAGCCCGAACTCGAACAGCACCCTGCCCCGTTCGTTTTCCAACTGTTGATAAAACTGCGCGGTTTCCTTGGTGTCATCCAAAAGGGTCAACAACTGGCCATCTACTGCGCGGCTGACATATAGATATCGGTCCAGATAGGCTCGCAGCGGCACCAGAGCCCGGAATTCGTTGTTGGGCCAGTCCGCGATGATCAACAGCCCCTCGTCTCGGGCCTGCTCCAACTGCTCGGGTGTCGGCGGTTCGTAGTTGAACAGATAAGACCTGTCTCCGCGGGCCCGGATTTCGCCACTGCCGTCAATCACGTAGGCTTCGCGCAATCCGCGCTGAATCTGTGCCTGCCCCTGGGCCAGCACCTCGCGCAGCTCGGCATCCGAGATGTAGAAGTCCAGCTTGCGTGCATTGTCCAGAAACCGCGCAAGAACCGAGGCATCCTGCGTCAGACCCTGTTCGTGCTCTTGTTCATAGGCCTCGGCCGCCGTCAGCGAAGATCCGACAACCTGCCTGACCCGGTCCGAGAACCATCCCTCAAGCCCGATATTCACGGTCAGACCGGCAAAAATCGCAACCGTCACCGTTGGCACCAGCGCCAACAGCGTGAACGCCCCGATCAGCCTCAGGTGTAGGCGAGAGCCCGCCGATTTGGCTCGACGCGCCGCAACCAGATTGCCCAGCTGCCCCAGAACCAAGGCCGCCACGACCAGGATGTAAACAAGGTCTGCCAGCAGAATCAGCCGAAGCGTGGGCGCATTCGCACCCAGGTCAAACGGCCCGATAACAAGGTAGGTCGCAAGGGTCAGGACCGGCCCCAACACAACCAGCCCCAATGTGCCGAAATTGCGCAGTTTCCGGGACTTACGCCACCGATTCAGGGATAATACCGGCCGTTTCTGTGCCCGGGATACCACCGTCTGCCCTCATCCTGATGTGCCGCTTTCGCGGCGTACCGCCATATGTCGTGGTCTTTTCCGGGACTGTGCTCGGATGCCACGGTTTGTGTGGCGAGATTACATCAGTTTGCGCCGACGTGTCACCTGAATATCGAGATCAGTGATTTTTTTGCGCAGCGTATTCCGGTTGATCCCCAGCAAATCGGCACATTTTGCCTGATTTCCTCCGGTCGCATCCAGCGCGATTTCGATCAGCGGAGCCTCGACCTCGCGCAGAATGCGCTGGTACAGACCCGGTGGCGGCAGCATGTTTCCATGAAGGTCAAAGTAGCGCCGCAGATGCCGCGCAACCGACGAAGACAGCTTCTCTCGTTCGCTCCCGCTCAGCAGTGGTTCGGCCTCGGGCTGACTGCCCAAGACGGCCTCGACCTCGGACTTGGTGATTTCGTCGGATCGGCTTGTCAGGCTCAGCCGCCGGATAGCGTTTTCCAGTTGGCGCACGTTGCCGGGCCAGGAATACCGGCGCACAAGTTCGATCGCGTCAGGGCCCAACCGCCGCTTTGTGCCGTTTTCGCGTTCTTCACGGGCCAGAAAATGCTCGGCCAGCAGCAGGATGTCGTCGACCCGCTCGCGCAGGGCTGGCACATGGATGGTGGCACCGCAGAGGCGGTAATAAAGGTCCTGCCGCACCCGCCCGCTTTCCATCGCCTCGGTCAGGTCCGACTGGCTGGTCGCCATGAAGCGCGGAACGTGGTCGCCGGGCGTGTCCATCATCCGCACGATCCGGGCCTGGATTTCATCGTCCAGGTCTGCAATTTCGTCGATCAGCAAGGTACCGCCGCGCACCCGGGCCATGACCCGGGCCGGACCCTCCAGGTCGCGCAGGTCTGCTGCAGTAGCAGTCACAAAAGGCAGTGTCCGCCGGTCTGAGAAATCGTGAATTGCCCTCGCAATCAACGACTTGCCCGTGCCACTTTCACCGGAAATCATGACCGAAAGATCGGTGTTCATGACCCGGGCGACCAACCTGTACAGGGCTTGCATCACCGGAGTTCGACCGACCAATGGCAACTCGTCGGGGCGGTCTTCGGATGTGTCCGCGGGTTCGATCTGAACCCGCTGCTTGCGGTCCAACGCCCGGGCGGTGCGCTTCATCAGATCCGGCAGGTCGAACGGTTTGGGCAGATAGTCATAGGCATCCGCCTCGGCCGCCTGGATCGCCGTCATGATCGTGTTCTGGGCCGAGATCACGATCACCGGCAGGCCCGGCCGGTCCTGTGCGATCTTGGGCAGCATTTCCAGCCCGTTGCCATCGGGCATGACCACGTCCGAGATCACCACGTCGCCCTTGCCCTCGCCGACCCAACGCATCAGCGTCGTCAGGGACGAGGTCGCATGCACCTTGCAGCCCGCCCGCGTCAGGGCCTGGGTCAGAACCGTCCGGATCGTTCTGTCATCATCTGCAACCAGTACCGTGCCATCCATCTGGTGTTCTCCTTGATTATTCTTTGTCCTGCCCTGCCTCGCGCGGCGCGCGGCGCAGTGACAGCCGGAAGACTGTCCGCCCCGGCACCGACTCGGCCGTGATCCAACCGTCGTGGTCGGATACGATCTTGCTGACCAGTGCCAAGCCAAGGCCGGTGCCGTTTTCCTTGCCGGAAACGAACGGGTCGAAAATATCGCCGCGGATGTCCTCGGGCAGGCCCGGGCCATCGTCGATGATCTCGATCTGCAACGGCAACGAGTGACCCGAGCCATCACTGCGCCGCAGACGGAAGGAATGTTCGAAATAGGTGTGCAGGCGGATCGTCCCGCCCTCGGGGCCGGCGGCCTCGGACGCGTTCTTGAGCAGGTTCAGAACCACCTGCAACAGCTGATCCGGATCACCATAGGCCAATGGCAGCGACGGGTCGTAGTCCTCGATGATAGTCATGTCCGCGCCAAAGCCCAGCAGCGCCGAGC
>NZ_JBXWSK010000074.1:0-16877 GCF_059613385.1 Ruegeria sp. BHSA162 | reverse complement strand
GTTTCTCGCCCAACTCCGCCGAAAGCGCCCGCAGGATCGCCCAGTTTTCCTTGGCTTCACCCGGTGCAAATCCGGCCCGCATCGCCAATTGAGGGCGACCCTCGGTGTTGACGAACAGACCGTTTTCCTCGGTGTAGGCTGCGCCTGGCAGGATGACGTCGGCGCGGTGTGCACCGCGGTCACCGTGGCTGCCCTGGTAAATAACGAATGGACCCGCATCGATATCGACCTCGTCCGCGCCCAGGTTGAAGATCACCTCGGCGCCGCCGATTGCAGCCTCAAGGCCACCCTCCGTCGCCGCACCCACATCCATCGCACCAACGCGGGCCGCTGCAGTGTGCAGAACAAGCATCCGACCCGACAGCGCGCGCGCGGCGGCCAAAACGGCCAGACCGTCTGCCTCGGACACGGCGCCCTGTCCGACGATCACAACGGCTTCGCTGCTTGCCTTGGCCTTGGCCAGCGCATCGCGGTCGGTGCCGAGGTGCTCGTAGTCATAAGTCAGATCAACGGCCGGGCCGATCAATTTGACATCGGCGCCAGTCAGCCACGCCTTGCGGATGCGCGCATTCAGCACCGGGGCCTCGTCCCGCGGGTTGGTGCCGATCAGAATGATCTCTTTCGCCGTGTCGATCTCCTCGATCGTCACATTGCCGACATAGCCCGAACGGTTACCGATAGGCAGGCGGGCATTGTCGGTTCGGCATTCGACCTTGCCACCCAGCCCCTCAATCATCTGCTTCAACGCAAAGGCGGCTTCGACAGGAACCAGATCGCCGATCAGACCGGCAACCTTCTTGCCCTTCATCGCCGCTGCGGCGGTGGCCAAAGCCTCGGGCCAGCTGGCGGCACGCAGGCGACCGTTTTCGCGGATATAGGGCGTGTCCAGACGTTGACGGCGCAAACCGTCCCAGACAAAACGCGTCTTGTCCGAGATCCACTCTTCGTTCACGCCATCATGGTTGCGCGGCAGAATGCGCATCACTTCGCGGCCCTTGGTATCGACACGAATGTTCGATCCCAGCGCATCCATCACGTCGATGGTTTCGGTCTTTGTCAGTTCCCACGGGCGTGCGGTAAAGGCATAAGGCTTGGAAGTCAGCGCCCCCACTGGGCACAGGTCAATGATGTTGCCCTGCAGGTTCGAATCCAGCGTCTGGTTCAGGTACGAGGTAATTTCCGCATCCTCGCCCCGGCCCGTCTGGCCCATCTGGTCGATACCCGCGATCTCGGTCGTGAAACGCACACAGCGGGTACAGCTGATGCAGCGGGTCATGGCCGTACCAACCAGCGGACCCAGATCCAGATCATCGACGGCCCGCTTGGCTTCTTTGAACCGGCTGGCCGACATACCGTAGGCCATTGCCTGGTCCTGCAGATCGCATTCACCGCCCTGGTCACAGATCGGGCAATCCAAGGGGTGGTTGATCAGCAGAAACTCCATGACGCCTTCCCGGGCCTTCTTGACCATGGGAGAGTTGGTCTTGACCACCGGCGGTTGACCTTCCAGCCCTGGGCGCAGATCGCGCACCTGCATCGCGCACGAGGCGGCGGGCTTGGGCGGCCCGCCCACGACCTCGACCAGGCACATGCGGCAGTTACCGGCAATCGACAGGCGCTCATGATAGCAGAACCGCGGCACCTCGACCCCGGCCTGTTCGCAGGCCTGGATCAGGGTCATCGCGCCATCGACTTCGATTTCTTTGTCGTCGATTACGATCTTGCGGAGGTCAGACATGGTCTAGTTCGCCCTCAAATACACGCCAATGGCGCTGTTTCGTTCGATTTCCTTGCGCCCCAGGGCACAGAATGTTTCAGCTTTTCCGTAGCTCACGCCGTTCTGCGCGAGGTATTTTTCGCCTTTGGCCCGCATCCGCGCCTTTTCGGAATCCGACTCGACATAGGCCCGGATCTCTCCGTCCGAATAACCCAGGCTGTTGGCCTTGGACCGCAGGCTCCACATCACACCGATTGCCTTCATACGCCGCCCACTGATCGACGGGCAGTATTCCGAGATCTCATTTGCGATGGCGATGTAGTAGAGCTCGTTGTCGATTTCCTTGACTTCGCGCAAGGGCGGTTTGGCGTCCGCTGAGACGGGCAACGCCATCGCACAGGCAAATGCGGCAAGTTTCACAAGTTTCATGACATATCCTTTCGTCTTGGGTTCCCCAAGACGTTCCGCGACACGGCTGTTATGCAATAACGACCGTCCGATCAGCGCAGGATATGCAATAGCGAAGCTCATGGTCGTTGACAGGCTCCGGCAAATGTCAGGCTGTCATTTTCGACGCGCAGGTTCTGCGGTTCGGTGTCAGGACCAACCTTCCACGCAATGCGGGAAGAACCGAAATTCTGAATGCAGAACCGGGTGCCCTCGTACCGTCCAGCCTCGCGCGCGCCGTCCAGCGAAGCCGACACGCCTTTGATCGTCACGGTGAAATCCGCAGGCGACCGTTTCTTGTCGACCGGCTTTGCCTTGGCCCGAAACGACTTGCCGTCAAACAGGATCCGGTCGCTGGTTGGCGCTGTCCCGCAGGCCGAAAGCAGCGTCAGCAGAACAAGGACACCGACAGCCGGGCGACGCAGGTTCGCGGTGATATCAACAAGTGTGACGGCCATCAGAACGCAGCCACCAATGCAAGGATCCCAATCACGAACATGCAGGCCCACGCCACCACATACAGGACAGAACGAATACCGCTATGCGGTTTGCCGACGCCTTGAATGTGTACGACAAGCATCACCAGTCGCGCGACCAAGGCAATCGCGGCCAGCCAGTTCACCCAGAACGGGCTGGCGCCCAATAGAATGGCTGCCACAGTAACGGCCAGAAACGCGGGCAAAGTCTCGGTGCCGTTCAGGTAGGCACGGTTCAGGCGATAGGCCTTGTCGGCGTAGTCCTGGTCGGGGGTCGCGCCAGGAGCCAGCCCCTTGCCCTGTTTCGCCAGTGCCGAAAACGGCGACAGGAACAAAACGACCAGTGTGAAAATCACCAAAGACGCAATCGCGTGGGAATACTCTGCATAGGCTTCCATCGTTGTCACTCCGCCGCCATCGCACCCATACGGCCCGATTTCTGAGCCTTGATGCGGTCTTCGATTTCTTCGCGGAAGTTGCGGATCAGGCCCTGGATCGGCCATGCGGCCGCGTCACCCAGCGCACAGATCGTATGGCCTTCGACCTGCTTGGTCACCTCGAACAGCATGTCGATCTCTTCCAGTTCGGCCTCGCCGCGTACCAGGCGATCCATCACCCGCATCATCCAGCCCGTACCTTCGCGGCAGGGCGTACACTGGCCGCAGCTTTCGTGCTTGTAGAATTTCGACAGGCGCCAGATCGCCTTGATGATGTCGGTGGACTTGTCCATCACGATCACCGCCGCCGTGCCAAGCCCCGAGCCCAGATCGTTGCGCAGATAGTCGAAATCCATGATCGCGTCGCGCATGTTCTCGCCGCGCACGCAGGGCACGGACGAGCCACCGGGGATCACGGCCAACAGGTTGTCCCACCCGCCGCGGATGCCACCGCAATGGGTCTCGATCAATTCTTCAAAGCTGATCGACATCGCCTCTTCGACCACACAGGGGGTATTGACGTGACCCGAGACGGCAAACAGCTTGGTGCCCGCGTTGTTCTGGCGACCGAAACCGGCGAACCAGTCGGCACCACGCCGCAGGATCGTAGGCACGACGGCGATGGATTCCACGTTGTTCACCGTGGTCGGGCAGCCATATAGACCCGCCCCCGCCGGGAACGGCGGCTTCATGCGCGGCATGCCCTTCTTGCCTTCCAGGCTTTCGATCAGCGCGGTTTCCTCGCCACAGATATAGGCGCCTGCCCCGTGATGCAGGAACAGGTCGAAATCCCATCCTGATCCAGCGGCGTTCTTGCCCAGCAGGCCCGCATCATAGGCCTCGTCGATTGCAGCCTGCAGCGCCTCGCGCTCACGAATGTACTCGCCGCGCAGGTAGATGTAGCAGGTGTGCGCATTCATCGCGAAAGACGCAATCAGGCAGCCTTCGATCAGCGTGTGCGGATCGTGGCGCATGATCTCGCGGTCCTTGCAGGTGCCCGGTTCGGATTCGTCGGCGTTTACGACCAGATAGGACGGGCGGCCATCGCTTTCCTTCGGCATGAACGACCATTTCAGGCCGGTAGGGAAGCCCGCACCGCCGCGCCCGCGCAACCCTGAGTCTTTCATCGTCTGGATGATCCAGTCGCGACCCTTCTCCATCAGGCCAGCAGTGCCGTCCCAATGCCCCCGGGCCTGAGCGCCCTTCAAGGTGCGCTCGTGCATCCCGTAGATGTTGGTAAAGATCCGGTCCTGATCCTTCAGCATCGCGTGTTACCTTCAGCTGTCCTGACGCATGCGCCAGAGTTGAAATATGTTGACGCCTGCATAGATGAACGCCGCGATCGCGGCGAAATCAAACAGCAGCGCAAAGCGTCCCGGCAGCTCCAGCGCCGGGCCGATGAACAGGGTCATGGCAAGCCACAACAGCATGGTCACCGCGATGACCACGCCGATATGTCGGCCCTTGCGGGCGATGGCCTGTTCCTTGTCCTTGTCCATCACACTCCGATGCCCGTATCGGGCACCGTCTCTCAGTCTTCGTAGGTGCCGTCTTGCTTGGCACGTTTGGCAAATTCGGTTTCCTCGCCAGCAGCCAGCTTGGCCGCCTGCTCGATCCAACCGTCGCGTTCGATCCGGCCCTTGAACTTCAGCCGGGCATCAACCCAGGCCACATGTTCTGGCGTCCAAGCTGCGATCTGATCGAAGTGGTAGAACCCGAGCTCGTTCAGCGTCTGCTCGAGCTTCGGCCCCACACCTTTCAGCAGCTTGAGGTCGTCGGGCTTGCCCTCACGCGCACCGCTCAGCGTTTCGGGCTGAGCCTCAGTCGCTTCTGGCTTGGCCGCAGCACCCTCGGGCGAAGATGGCTCGGCCTTGGCGGATTTCTTGGGCGCGGCCTGACGGGCGGCTGGTTTGCCCTGCTCTGGCACCTTCGGCGGCTTGGGTGCGGCTTTCGCTCCGGCGGCCTTGCCATCCTTGCCCAACCATGGCGTCAGGATCGGAACCTCGGTTCCGTCGATGCGCTTGACGGTATCGCCCAATTCCGTGGCCAGTTGTACACTGGCATTGTGCTTTGCCTTGCTACCTTGATAATCCTTCAGGCTGGTCACCCCGCCCAGAGGCTCGGCCGCAAAGCGACCATTCTGGGGACCGGGCACCGGAACCTTGCCAGCGGCCAGTTCATCAATGATCCGACCAAAACTCTCGGCGGTCAGGTCCTCGTAATAGTCTTTACCGATCTGTGCCATCGGCGCGTTGGTGCAGGAACCCAGGCATTCAACCTCTTCCCAGCTCAGCTTGCCGTCCGCCGACAGTTGGTGCGGCTTGGGCGCGATCTTTTCGCGGCAAACAGCAATCAGATCCTCGGCCCCGCAGATCATGCAGGACGTGGTGCCACAGACCTGAATATGCGCGACGGACCCAACCGGTTGCAGCTGGAACATGAAGTAGAAGGATGCAACTTCGAGCACCCGGATGTACGACATGCCGAGCATGTCAGCGACGGTTTCAATCGCCGGACGGCTCAGCCAGCCCTCCTGCTCTTGCGCGCGCCACAGCAGCGGGATGACCGCGCTGGCCTGACGGCCCTCGGGGTATTTGGTGATCTGCGCTTCGGCCCATTGCTGGTTGGCAGCGGTGAAGGCAAAGCTTTCGGGTTGTTCGGGATGAAGACGGCGGAGCATTAGCGGTCAATCTCTCCAAATACGACGTCCATGGTGCCAATGATGGCGGCGACGTCGGCCAGTTGGTGGCCCTTGGCGACGTGGTCCATAGCCTGCAGGTGCAGGAAACCGGGCGCACGCAGCTTGGCGCGGTACGGCTTGTTGGTGCCGTCGGCGACCAGATAGACGCCGAACTCGCCCTTGGGGGCCTCGACGGCGGCATAGACTTCGCCTGCGGGGACGTGGAAGCCTTCGGTGTACAGCTTGAAGTGATGGATCAGGCTCTCCATCGAGGTCTTCATGTCCGAGCGTTTCGGCGGGGTGATCTTGCCGCGGGCCAGAATGTCGCCCGGGCAGTCGCGCAGCTTGGCGATGGCCTGACGGATGATCGACACCGACTGGCGCATTTCTTCCATCCGCACCAGGTAACGGTCATAGCAGTCCCCGTTCTTGCCGACGGGGATCTGGAACTCAAACTCGTCGTAGCATTCATAGGGTTGCGCGCGACGCAGGTCCCAGGCCAGGCCCGAACCGCGCACCATCACGCCCGAAAAACCGTATTGCTGGATATCTTCCTCGGTCACCACGCCGATGTCGCAGTTGCGCTGTTTGAAGATGCGGTTCTCGGTCAGCAGTCCGTCAATGTCGTCCAGAACGGCGGGGAATTCGTGGCTCCAGGTCTCGATGTCATCCAGCAGTTCGGGCGGAAGATCCTGATGTACACCGCCGGGGCGGAAATAGGCCGCGTGCAGGCGCGCACCGCAGGCACGCTCGTAGAACACCATCAGCTTTTCGCGCTCTTCAAAGCCCCACAGCGGCGGCGTCAGCGCGCCCACGTCCATCGCCTGCGTGGTCACGTTGAGCAGATGGTTCAAAACGCGCCCAATCTCGGAATAGAGGACCCGGATCAACGAGGCCCGGCGCGGAACTTCGACGCCGGTCAGCTTTTCGATGGCAAGGCACCAGGCATGTTCCTGGTTCATCGGCGCCACATAGTCCAACCGGTCGAAATACGGCAGGTTCTGCAGATACGTCCGGCTTTCCATCAGCTTTTCGGTACCGCGGTGCAGCAGGCCGATATGCGGGTCGCAACGTTCGACGATCTCGCCGTCCAGCTCAAGTACAAGACGCAAAACTCCGTGCGCCGCAGGGTGCTGCGGGCCGAAGTTGATGTTGAAGTTGCGGATCTTCTGTTCTCCGCTCAGCGCGTCCGTGCTGCCGTCATCGTATCTTGAGCCGTCCATCAACGCCCTCGTTTCTTTTTCGCTTCGGCCCGAACCCGGACCTTTTCCGCCTCAAGCGCTTTGGCTGCGGCCCCCGCCAGCAGGACCCCCAGCGCACCCAACGCAATCAGTTCCCCCAGCAGCATGACCATCTCAGCGGCGCTCCAGTTCCTGCAGTTTCAACCCGACCCACCACAGCAACGCGATCGTGCCGAATGGGACCAGGCAGAGAAGGCACCAGTATTTGTTGATCCCGAAAAACGGCAAAATCTTCACCATCGGAATGATGGTCAGTGCAGAAAGGATCAGCCACCAGATGCCACCCATTGTCAGGTCTCCTGTTTTTCATCCCCCGGCAGAACATAGTTCGCACCTTCCCACGGGCTCATGAAATCAAACTGGCGATACTCCTGAACCAGCGAGACCGGTTCGTACACGACCCGTTTCTGCGCTTCGTCGTAGCGGACTTCGATATACCCGGTAGTCGGAAAATCCTTGCGCAGCGGATAGCCGCGGAAGCCATAGTCGGTCAGGATGCGACGCAGGTCCGGGTGGCCCGAGAACAGGATGCCGAACATGTCGAACACTTCACGCTCGAACCAGTTGGCCGAGGGGTGCACATCGACGATCGACGGAACCATGTCTTCCTCGCGCACCGAAATCCGGATACGGATACGCTGGTTCTGGTACATCGAAAGAAAGTGGTAAACCACGTCGAACCGTTTGGCACGTTCGGGGTAATCAACTCCGGTAATGTCGACCAAGGTCGAAAACTTGCAGTTCTGATCCGTTTTCAGAAACTCGACAAACTCCACCAGGCTCGAGGGCGCAACATCAACCGTCAGCTCGTCATGGGCTACGCTCCATGACAGAACACAGTCCGTGCGCTTCAGCTCGATATGCGTGCCGAGTTCCTTGAGTGCTTCGCTCATCTCGGTCCCTCCTCAGCGGACGATGGTGCCGGTGCGGCGGATCTTGCGCTGCAGCTGCAGCAGACCGTACAGCAGCGCCTCGGCCGTCGGCGGGCAGCCGGGCACATAGATGTCCACCGGAACGATGCGGTCGCAACCACGCACGACGGAATAGGAATAGTGGTAATAGCCACCACCATTGGCGCAGGATCCCATCGAGATCACATAGCGCGGCTCGGGCATCTGGTCATAGACCTTGCGCAGCGCCGGGGCCATCTTGTTGGTCAGCGTACCGGCCACGATCATCACGTCCGACTGGCGCGGGGATGCGCGCGGCGCGATGCCGAAGCGTTCGGCGTCGTAGCGCGGCATCGAGGTGTGCATCATCTCGACCGCGCAGCAGGCCAGACCAAAGGTCATCCAGTGCAGCGAGCCGGTGCGCGCCCAGTTGATGATGTCCTCGGACGAGGTCAGCAGGAACCCTTTGTCCTGCAGCTCGGCGTTCAGGGCCTGAGTGGCGACTTCCTTGTCGACGCCCGCGGTGTTTGCACCCGTCATCACTCCCATTCCAGGGCCCCCTTCTTCCATTCATAGGCAAAGCCGATGGTCAGAACGCCCAGGAACACCATCATCGACCAGAAGCCGACATCGCTGATGTCCTTGAAGCCCACGGCCCAGGGAAACAGGAACGCAATCTCGAGGTCGAAGATGATGAACAGGATCGACACCAGATAGAATCGGACATCGAACTTCATCCGCGCATCGTCGAACGCGTTGAACCCGCATTCATAGGCGCTGACCTTTTCGGGGTCGGGATTGCGGACAGCCAGAACGACGGCGGCCAGAATCAGGACGATTCCAAGGCCCACGGCGACGGCCAGAAACACCAGGATCGGGAGATATTCCCGCAACAGCTCTTCCACGAGTGGCTCCTTTCCTGCGCATCCCGAACGAGACGCGCCGTCAATTGGCGTGTTGACTGGACATTCTCTATCCGCGCGGGGTCAGAGGGTCAACCGAGCAGAAGCGCGCATGGCACCGAATATTCGGCTTGCCAACGCCCAGCGCTGCACTAGGCGCAAGCCCTTGGCTTCAAATGGTCGCGGGCGGTCAAACCTTACTATTCCATGAAGGTTTTCGCTTGTCGAAGAAAGCGCTGATTCCCTCATGCGCTTCGTCGGTTTCCCAACGGTCGACCAGCGCTCGGATCGTGTGATCGATCACCGCGTCGTCGATGCGCGGCCCGAGGTCCCGAACCAACGCCTTGGCCGAGGCCACGGCGCCCGGCGCACAGGACAGATAAGGCTGCACTTCGGCTTCGATCGCGGCATCCAACTCATCTGCCGGAACGACCCGCGCCAACAGGCCAAGTTCTACCGCCTCGGCCGCATCAAAAAGACGGGCCGACATGAACACGCGCCGCGCGCGGGCCTCGCCCATGCGGGCGATGACATAGGGCCCGATAGTGGCCGGGATCAGCCCCAGCCGGGTTTCGGTCAGACCCATTTTCAGGCTGTCCACGCCGATGGCCACGTCGCAGACCGACGCCATCCCGACACCCCCGCCAAAGGCGTTGCCCTGCAGCGCGCCGATCAACGGCTTGGGCAGGGAGTTCAGGGCGTTCAGCATCTCGGCCAGCTTGCGCGCCTCGACAAAGCGGGTCTCGGGGTCGGCGGCCATCTGGGCCTGCATCCAGCCCAGGTCGCCCCCGGCGCAGAAGCTTTTGCCCGCGCCGGTCAAAACTACGACACGCACGTCGTTGGTTTCTCCCAATTGCGCGGCGGCCTGGGTCAGCTCGGCGATCATCTGCGCCGACATCGCGTTGTGTTTTTCCGGCCGGCTCAGCGTCAGCGTAGCAACGCCGCGCAAATCGGTGGAGATCGAGATGGTTTCAAACATGTCAGCCTCTTATCCCGCCCGCATCGCGCGGGCCATTTCCGCCGCTTGGTTCAGCACAGCGGCGTCCAGTCCGGTGTCATAGCCCAGCCGCTCGAAATGCGCGGCCACGGCTTCGGTTGCCACATTCCCGGCCGCGCCCGGAGCGTAGGGGCAGCCGCCCAATCCGCCTACGGCTGCGTCGAATACTCGAACGCCCAGCGCAAGCGACGCGTCGATATTGTCGATCGCGCGCCCGTTGGTGTCATGAAAATGCCCGGCCAGGCGGGTGGCGGGCACATATTCACGCACCGCCAGCAGCATCCGTGCGATGCTGTCAGGTGTCCCCTGCCCGATCGTGTCGCCCAGCGAGATCTCATAACAGCCGTGCGAGAACAGCAGGTCGGCCACCTCGGCCACTTTGGCGGGCGGAGTCGGCCCGTCATAGGGGCAGTCGGTCACGCAGGAAACATAGCCGCGCACCGGCAGGTCGATATGGCGCGCCGCCTCGAGGATCGGGACGAACCGCTCGATGGATTCGGCGATGGTTGCGTTGATGTTGGCCTTGGAAAACCCCTCGGATGCCGAGGCAAACACCGCGATTTCATCCGCCCCGGCCGCCAGCGCGTCCTCATAGCCGCGCATGTTCGGCGTAAGCGCGGCATAGCGCACGCCGGGGGCGCGAGTGATCCCGGCCAGCACCTCGGCGCTGCCGGCCATCTGCGGCACCCATTTGGGCGACACGAAACTGGCCACCTCGATCCGGCTGAACCCTGCCCGGCTGAGGCAGTCCACCAGCGCGATCTTTTCCAAGACCGGGATCTCGCGCTTTTCGTTCTGCAGCCCGTCGCGCGGCCCCACTTCGAAAATCTCGACACGTTCCGCCATGGCGGTGCCCTCCTGTTCAATCCCGGCCCGCCCCGTCCAGGGCGGGCGTTCAGGGTTTCAGTCGTCTTCCAGCCGGACCAGCGCCGCGCCGGCCTCGACCTGCGATCCGGCCTCGGCCAGAACTTCGGCCACGACACCGTCGCGGGCGGCCAGCAGCGAATGCTCCATCTTCATGGCCTCGAGAATGGCCAGCCGATCGCCTTCCTTCACCGCCTGCCCCGGCGCGGCGAACACCGCTTTGACCAGCCCGGGCATCGGCGCCTCGACCACGTTGGTGTCACCTGCGGCGCTGACGTCTCGGTCCAGCGGGTCCAGCATCTCGAAGTTTACGCCATAGGCGTCGAACACGGTGACATCGTGGCCCGCAACCGCAACCGGAGGCATCGGCTGGCCGTCGATGATCCAGCGGCCGTTGACCCGTTCGGCGATCACGCTGGTCCCGTCGACCTGCCAGTCCTGCCGGTCCGGCCCTGCGACCTGGACGTCCATATCCAGAACCTCGCCGTCGCGCTTCAGCTGAAGCGCCCGGTGCAGCGGGGCCCAGAGAGTAAACCCCGTATCCTCGGCGGGTTTGTCCAGTCCGGTCGCGGCCATCGCGGCCGCAACGGTCATTGCCGGGGTGACGGCCGGTTCGCGCACCAGATCGTCCAGATCGCGGCCGATCAACCCGGTATCTACATCGCCTGCCGCAAACCCGGCGTGCCGGGTCAGTGCGCCCAGAAAGGACAGGTTGGTGACGGTTCCCGCCACCTGCGTCCGGCGCAGCGCGCGGTGCAGTTGTTCCAGCGCCACCGCGCGGGTCGGGCCGTGCACGATCACCTTGGCGATCATCGGGTCATACCATGGGCTGATCGTGTCGCCCGCACGCACGCCGCTGTCGGCGCGGCAGCCGTGCGGAAACTCCAGATGGGTCAGGGTGCCCGTCGCGGGCAGGAACCCTTTGGGTACGTCCTCGGCATAGAGCCGGGCCTCGAAGGCATGGCCGTTGATCGACAACTCGTTCTGCCGTTTGGGCAGGCTTTCCCCCGCCGCAACCCGCAACTGCCATTCGACCAGGTCGATGCCGGTTATGGCCTCGGTCACCGGGTGCTCGACCTGCAGGCGGGTGTTCATCTCCATGAACCAGAACCGGTCGGGGCGCAGACCGTCCGAGGCATCGACGATGAACTCCACAGTGCCCGCGCCCTTGTAGCCGATGGCCTCGGCCGCGCGCACGCCCGCCTGGCCCATCGCTTCGCGCATTTCGGGTGTCATTCCGGGCGCCGGGGCTTCTTCGATCACCTTCTGATGGCGGCGCTGCAGCGAGCAGTCGCGTTCGAACAGATGCACGGCATGGGTGCCGTCACCAAAAACCTGCACCTCAATATGGCGGGGCTTGGCCACGAATTTCTCGACCAGAACAGCATCATTGCCAAAGGCGGTCTTGGCCTCGCCCCGGGCACTGTCCAGAGCAGCGGCGAAATCCGCCGGCCTCTCGACCAGCCGCATCCCCTTGCCGCCACCGCCGGCCACCGCCTTGATCAGCACCGGATAGCCGATCGTGTCGGCCGCGCCGGCCAGATGTTCGGGGTCCTGGTTGTCGCCGTGATAGCCGGGCACGACTGGGACGCCGGCCTGCTCCATCAGCGCCTTGGCGGCATCCTTCAGGCCCATCTTGCGGATCGCATCCGCCGAGGGGCCGATGAAGGTCAGGCCCGCGGCCTGTACCGCATCGACGAAATCAGGGTTCTCGGACAGAAACCCATAGCCGGGGTGGATCGCCTGCGCGCCGGTATCCAGCGCGGCCTGAATGATCACGTCGCCTTTCAGATAGCTGTCGGCCGGAGCCGCCCCGCCGATATGTACGGCCTCATCCGCCATCTGCACATGTTTGGCGGCCGCGTCGGCATCCGAGTACACGGCAACGCAGGCCACGCCCATCTTGTGCGCGGTTTCGATGACCCGGCAGGCAATCTCGCCCCGGTTGGCGATCAGGATTTTGTCAAACATGGTCGTTACCCTTTCCCTGCCAGATCTTCCACAAGGCGAAACCGTTCGCAGACCAACTCCATCTTCGGGTCGAAGCCGCCGTTTCGTTCGAAATATCTGCGATGATCCTCGCGCCAGCCTTCCAGGCTGTCGTTCTCGCCCTCGGCCAGGGCAAACGCCTCGTCGACATCGCAATAGCGCCGGACCGTCACATCGACCGTTTCGATGACCAGCGCGGGCCGTCCGTCCCAGTCCAAGGCGATGTCGCGGCGGCCGACCTGCGGCATCGCCTCGCCACCCGCCGTAAAGTCGCGCAACGCGCCACATGTCGCGGTCTTGTGCCCCGAGCGGACCAGAGCCAGCAATTCGTCGCACAATGCCCGGCTGTCGCCGAACTGAAAGGTCTCGGCCCCTGGATATTTTTCTTTCAAGCTTTCCAGCATCGAACCGTCCCTTCTACATCCGGAACACGCCAAAGCGCGTGTCCTCGATGGGTGCGTTCAACGCGGCGCTCAGCGACAGGGCCAGCACGTCCCGGCTTTTACGCGGGTCGATGATGCCGTCATCCCACAGCCGGGCAGAAGCATAGAGCGGGTGCGACTGCTCCTCGAACATCTCGAGCGTCGGGCGTTTGAATTCGGCCTCTTCTTCGGCCGACCAAGTGCCGCCCTGCCGTTCAATCCCATCGCGTTTGACCGTTGCTAGAACACCGGCGGCCTGCTCGCCGCCCATGACCGAGATACGGCTCTTCGGCCACGTCCACAGGAACCGGGGCTGATAGGCGCGGCCCGCCATGCCATAGTTCCCGGCCCCGAAAGAGCCGCCCACCAGCATGGTGATCTTGGGCACGCTCGTGGTGGCCACGGCGGTCACCATCTTGGCGCCGTGGCGCGCGATGCCTTCGTTCTCGTACTTGCGGCCCACCATGAAGCCGGTGATGTTTTGCAGGAAGAGCAGCGGGATCTTGCGCTGGCTGCACAGTTCGACGAAATGCGCGCCTTTCTGCGCGGCCTCGGAAAACAGCACGCCATTGTTGGCGATGATCCCGACGGGGCAGCCTTTGACATGAGCAAAGCCTGTCACCAACGTTTCACCGAACCGAGGCTTGAACTCGTCAAAGCGCGAGCCATCGACCAGACGTGCGATCACCTCGCGAATGTCATACGGGGTGCGCAGATCGGCCGGGACGACGCCCAGAATTTCCTCGGGGTCATAGGCCGGGTCTTCGGGGCTGGCCCAATCCACCGTCTGCGGCTTGTTCCGGTTCAACGAGCCAACGGCCCGGCGGGCCAGAGCCAGCGCGTGCGCGTCGTCCTCGGCCAGATAGTCGGCCACGCCGGACAGGCGCGTGTGCACGTCGCCGCCGCCCAGGTCCTCGGCGCTGACGACCTCGCCCGTCGCCGCCTTGACCAGCGGCGGGCCGGCCAGAAAGATCGTGCCCTGTTCCTTGACGATGATCGTCACATCGGACATGGCCGGCACATAGGCGCCGCCCGCGGTGCACGAGCCCATCACCACGGCAATCTGCGGGATGCCCTTGGCGCTCATCCGTGCCTGGTTGTAGAAGATGCGGCCGAAATGGTCGCGGTCGGGAAAGACCTCATCCTGGTTGGGCAGGTTCGCGCCGCCGCTGTCCACCAGATAGATGCAGGGCAGATGGTTTTCCTCGGCGATCTCCTGCGCGCGCAGGTGCTTTTTGACCGTCATCGGATAATAGGTACCGCCCTTCACGGTCGCGTCGTTGCAGACCACCATGACCTCTTGCCCCTGCACCCGGCCGATCCCCGCGATCACGCCGGCACAGGGGGCCGCGCCACCGTACATGCCATGCGCCGCCGTCGCGCCGATTTCCAGAAACGGAGACCCCGGATCCAGCAGGTTGGCCACCCGCCGCCGGGGCAGCATCTTGCCCCGCGACACATGGCGTTCGCGCGATTTCTCGCCCCCACCCATGCGCGCGGCCTCGGCGGCCTCGGAGATCTGCGCCAGCGCCTCAAGGTGCGCGGCACGGTTTTGCTTGAAGCCATCGGACGAGGGCAAAGCGGAAGATCGCAGCTTCATCTGGTATACTCTCTCAGAAATTCGCGAACGGGGTTTTCGCTGACGCCAAAGCTCTGCATGATGCGCGCATAGCCCTGCGACACGTTGCTGGAGCAGACGGTGTCCAGCTTCTTGATTTCCGGCTCTTCGAGGAAGTCCTCAAGGTCCCACATCGGAACCATGAAATAATACTCGAACGGCTGCATCTCGGCCGCCATTTCCATCGCCTCGACGGCCTGGTCCTGTTCATCCCGGCACAGATAGGCCAGCGACAGGTTGCGGTAGGCGCCTGCCAGGCTCTCAAGGTCGTCATCGGCCTCGTACTGGTTGACCGCAAGTTTGAGCCGCCCAACGACCTGACGGTCGAAATACCCATCATCCGCCTGCGCCTCGGGCAGGAACATCGCGACATAGGCCAGCTTCTCGTCATGCCAGCCGTCGGTCTGCATTTCATTGCTGAAAACCGAGTGCAACATCCGGATTTCCGGTTCGAATTTCAGGGTGCCGTCGGAATCGGCCACCGCATCCAGATAGTTGTCGTAAAAGGCGATCTTTCGTTTGTCATCGGCGTCCAGCCTGGCGACCCGATCGGCGATCTTGCGCAATTCCGAGATGGCCTCATCCGGGTAGCCGTATAAAACCAGAAGGTCGGCCAATTGCAGTTTTTCGATGACGGCGATCTTTTCTTCGACCGCCTTGTCGATCGTGTCGTGCATCCACGTTTCGAAATAGGTCTTTCCGGCCCACACGGCCCCGATGACCGCGATGACTGTCGCGCTGAACTCGATTCCGGTCCGGACGCTGGATTTATCTGCCATGGCACATCTCCTCGGACGCGCGACGTTTCAATTCCTTGCGAATGACTTTTCCGGTCACGGTCAAAGGCAAGTCTTGCACAAAAGCCACCTCTCGCGGGTAGGAATAATGCGCCAGACGGTCCTTGACCCAATCCTGCAGCTCTTGCTCCGAGGCCTCGGACCCCGGTTTCAGCACCACATAGGCCTTCACGATCTCGGTCCGCAGCGGATCAGGTTTGCCGACCACGCCCACGGTGGCCACCGCCGGATGGGTCAGCAGGCAATCCTCGATCTCGGCCGGGCCGATGCGATATCCGGCCGAGGTGATCACGTCATCCTCACGGCCGACAAAGCGCAGATAGTCGTCCTCCCACACGCCGCGGTCACCGGTGATCAGCCAATCACCGCGAAACTTCTCGGCCGTGGCCTGCGGGTTGTTCCAGTATTCCAGCAGCATCGAGGCTGAACCGCGCCGGATGGCCACATCACCCTCGGCGTCGGTCGGGTTGCCGTCCGCGTCTATCACCGCGACCTCATGCCCCGGCACCGGTTTGCCGATGCAGCCCGGGCGCGCGGGGAAATCCTCGGCGCAGGAGGAAACCACCATGTTGCATTCGGTCTGGCCGTAGAATTCGTTGATCGTCAGGCCAAAGGTCCGCTCTCCCCACGCCAGCATTTCCGCGCCCAGCGGCTCGCCGCCCGAAGCCACGGACCGCAGGCCGGGGATCGTCACATCCGCGGCCTTGAGCATCCGCAGGGCTGTGGGCGGAAA
The DNA here is from genome assembly GCF_059613385.1 of Ruegeria sp. BHSA162. NCBI lineage: Bacteria > Pseudomonadati > Pseudomonadota > Alphaproteobacteria > Rhodobacterales > Roseobacteraceae > Ruegeria > Ruegeria sp. BHSA162. Next base: position 667 of record NZ_JBXWSK010000074.1, on the reverse strand, counting down.
GAACACGTTGCGAACGCCGCCGCGCGCGATCACATCCGCGCAGGCCGGCGGGGTAAACTTGTCGAGCCGCGCGGCGACGACCGGAATGCCCAGTGCCAGCCCCGGCATCAGCACGTCGAACAACCCGCCGATCCAGGCCCAGTCGGCCGGCGTCCACAGGCAGTCGCCCGCGCGCAGGTGGTTGTGGCTGATCGAAACGCCCGGCAGATGCCCGGTAAGTACCCGGTGCCCGTGCAGCGCACCCTTGGGCTTGCCCGTCGTGCCCGAGGTATAGATCAGCACCGCCGGATCTTCGGGGCCGGTGTCAGCATAATCCACCGCAGGCCCGTCCGCCCCAAGCTCGGACACGATCAACGGCTGCGCCAGATCGCCCAGCATATCGGCGCCCTCGCCGTCGGTCAGCACATACCCGGCCCCCGCATCGCCGATGCGCGAGGCCAGGGCATCGCGCTTGAACAGCTTGAACAGCGGCACCGAGATTGCCCCAATCTTCCAGATGGCCAGATGCGCCGCCGCGCACCACGGCGACTGGCTGAGCAGCACGCCGACCCGGTCGCCGGGTTGCACCCTGCCCAGCAACCCGCGCGCCAGCCGGTCGGTCATTTGTTCCAGTTCACCATAGGTGATCTCGGTCGTAGCCTCGGAAGACAGATCGAGGATCGCCACC
>NZ_JBXWSK010000073.1:0-16946 GCF_059613385.1 Ruegeria sp. BHSA162 | reverse complement strand
CGCATAGCCGCAACTTTGGTAGAGTGCAATGGCGGCCGCGTTGTCCGATGCCACCTCAAGAAACGCCCGGCGCGCACCCAGATCGTGAGCCTTGTCATGCCAAGCCTGCATGCAGGCGCGGCCCAGACCCTGCCGCTGATGATCGGGATGCGTCGCGATGGTCAGCAGCTCGGCCTCGTCGCCGATGACCTGGATCAGGGCAAATGCTGTTTTGTTTCCAACGACATGGGTGAAGCGGCTGGCAAGCAGATCAGCGAATTCATCATTAGTCCAGGGGCGGGACTGGGTGAAAGCCGCGCCGTGGGTCTCGGCCATTTCCTGTGGGGTCATGGGTCCAGCAAAGGCGGCGGCGTATCGCGCGACGGGGCGGCGTCTGCGGCACGAACGTACAGGGGGGCCGGGGGACCTGACACAAGGTCAACACGTTCGGATGCAATCCGGGCGATGGCCCGGACGACTGCATTCGCATCGTCGCACAAAAACAGGGCGCCAAGTGATTCTGCCTGTTCCTGCGTCATCAGCTGCGGCGTCCCGTCGGGCGCTTGCAGGTAAACATGTTCCCGGGGGGCTGGAATGGCTGGGGTCCGCCCTTCAGGTGCCAAAGCCGCAAGGGCTTCAAGGCCCGAAACGCCGATTGCCGGTTTGTTCAATCCAAGCGCCAGCCCCCGGGCGGCAGAGACCGAGATGCGAATTCCAGTGAAATTGCCCGGACCCGTCCCGACACCGATCGCGTCGATATCCGCCCAAGAAACCCCGCCTTCTGCCAGGATGTCCTGAAGCAAAGGCATCAGGCGTTCCGCCTGGCCGCGGGTCATGGTTTCGGCGCGGCTCACGACGATGTCTGGCCCGCGCAGCAAAGCGGCCGCGCAATGCGCGGCCGATGTGTCAAATGCCAGAATTGTCTGATCAGACGGCAACAGGGCGAACCTCGGTCACCTCGGGGATGTAATGGCGGAGCAGGTTCTCGATCCCCATTTTCAGGGTCAGCGTCGAGGACGGGCAGCCTGCGCAGGCCCCTTGCATATGCAGGTAGACGACGCCGCGGTCAAAGCCGTGGAAGGTGATGTCACCGCCGTCCTGCGCCACGGCGGGGCGTACGCGGCTGTCCAGCAATTCCTTGATCTGGTTGACGATTTCCGAGTCCTCACCCGAATGTTCAGCATGGCCGGACGCGGTTTCCACCCCGGCCCCCATCACCGGCTGGCCGGACTGGTAGTGCTCCATCACAGCGCCCAGGATGGCGGGTTTGATGTGGTCCCACTGCACGCCGTCGTCTTTGGTGACGGTTACGAAGTCATTGCCGAAGAAAACTCCGGTCACACCGCTGACCGCAAAGATGCGCTGCGCCAGCGGCGAGTTCTGCGCGGCTTCGGCGGTCGGGAAATCCGCTGTACCGGCCTCGAGCACGGTCTGACCGGGCAGGAATTTCAGCGTGGCCGGGTTGGGTGTGGATTCGGTCTGGATGAACATGGCGCGCTCCGTATCAGTTGGCTCTGATATGCGCGTCAGCGGCCGGGAAGTCAAGAATTGGAACGGTTCTAAATCGCTGCAGCCTGTCGGATGGCCATGTCCAGTCGGTCATCGCCCCAGTAAAGCTCCTCATCCACGACAAAACTGGGGGCGCCGAAGATCCCCAGCGATTTGGCGCGGGCAACCTGGTCAAACAGAGCACTCTTGATGTCAGAGTCTGCGGTTCGGTCGATCATGTCCTCGGGGAGGCCGGCGGCGGACAGGGCGCTGCGCAGGACTGGCTCTACCGAAATGTTCAGGCCTTGGCCAAACTGCGCGGCAAAAACGGCGCAGGAGAATGCAGCGCGCGCTTCACGTTGAGGGATGGCGAGCGCAAGGCGTGCGGCCTTCAGGCTGTTTTGCGGAAACTCGGCAGGTCGGGTCAGGGGCAGGCCATGCTGCCGGCAAAGCCGTTCCATGTCGCGCCACATGTACCGCCCCTTGGCCGGATAGATGTTGAACGGTGAGGTTTTCCACCCCTGCTCGGCAAAAATGGGACCCAGAAGGAATGGCTGCCAGTCCACCTGCACGCCGCAGGCTGCCGCGTCCCGTTCGACCCGCATGGCGCTGAGGTAGGAATAGGTCGAGGCGAAATCGAACCAGAAGTGCAGGGTGGCGGGCATCAGGTGATCTCTTCGAGCTTCTCCTTGCTCAGGTCGCCCGGAACGATGGTAATCGGAATCGGCAAGCTGCCGGAATTCCGCGTCAACTGAGTGACCAGTGGACCGGGGCCCTTCTTGTCAGTACCTGCACCCAGAACAAGGACGCCGATTTCGGGATCCGAGCGCACATGCTCAATGATCTGCGGAACGGGTTCACCCTCGCGGATCGCCAGTTCAGGCTCGATCCCCTGCTTGTCGCGCATCCATTTGGCAAACACCTCGAAATGCGCATGGATACGTTCGCGGGCTTCTTCCCGCATCACTTCGGCCACGCCGATCCAGTGGTTGAACTCGTCCGGAGGAATGACCGAGAGGATGGTCACCCCCCCGCCCGTATGCGCAGCACGCATCGCGGCGAAACGCATGGCGTTCAGGCACTCGCGGCTATCGTCAAGAACTACAAGGAACTTGCGCATGAATGTCCTCTTCGGTTTTCGGGATCATGCCCGAGCATTCGGTGTCTGGCAACTCGGGCCGCGACGGACCGTTGCTTATTGGTTGCTGGCCGCCCAGTCCCAGTAGAGCGCGCGCGTGCGGCGCGTGATAGGGCCAATCTGATATTGCGTGTCGTCCAGTGCGGTCACGGGCGTGACCTTGTTCATGTTGCCGGACATGAACACTTCGTCCGCGTCGTGGAAATCGTCGAAGGTCAGAACAGTTTCGTGAACCGTCACCCCGTCGCGACGCAGGTTGTCGATGTGCCGCGCGCGCGTGATGCCTGCAAGGAAGGTTCCGTTCGGTGCCGGAGTAAACACCTCTCCATCCTTGGCCATGAAGATGTTGGCCGTTGCGGTTTCTGCCACGTTGCCCATGGCGTCGGTCACCAATGCGTTTGAAAACCCCTTGGATCGCGCTTCCGCCAGCATTCGGGCGTTATTTGGATACAGGCACCCGGCCTTGGCGTTGACGACCGCGCTTTCCAGAACCGGGCGGCGGAAGCGGGTGGTCGTCAGAGTGACCGAGGCCGCCTCGGGTGCCATTGGGATCTCTTCGAGGCAGATGGCGAAACCTGTGCTGTCACCCTGCGGTACGATCGCGGTCGCGTCGCCGTCGATCCCCCAGTACATCGGGCGAATGTAGGCGGCGGCCTCGGTCGGGTATGCTTCCAGACCTTCGCGGATCAGTTCGACCATTTGTTCGGTGGTCACGGTCGGAGTGAGCATCAGCGCCTCGGCCGAGCGGTTCACCCGGTCGCAATGCGCGGCCAGATCAGGGGTCATGCCATCAAATCGGCGGGCCCCGTCAAACACCGACGAACCCAACCAGGCCCCGTGGTCCGCAGCCCGCATGATCGGGGCATCGCCATCGTGCCATTTGCCATCGAAATAAGTGCGGATATTCTTGCCGACTGCCATTGTGCCCTCCGTCAATTCCGCCGAACCGTAGGAGCGCGCGCGCCCGAGGTCCAGCAGATTATCCGGCCGACGATGGCAACACGTCGCGCTTGACCATCGCGCGCAGGGCGAAGTTGGAGCGCAGGTTGCGGATGCCCGGAATCTGCATCAGCCGGTTTTCCAGAAACGCATCAAAGGCGGTCAGGTCACGCGCCACGACGCGCAGCAGGATGTCGCGCGAGCCTGTCATGAGGTAACACTCCATAACCTCATCGCAGCGCAGGATGGCGCGTTCGAAGGCGTCGATGGCGTGGCGGTCCTGTTTCTCCAGTTCGACCGACACGAAAATCGTGACGCCAAAGCCCAGCTTCTCAGGGTCGACCTGGGCCGAATATCCGGTGATCACCCCGTCGCGGCGCAGGCGGTCCAGCCGCCGCGCGCAGGGTGTGGGCGACAGGCCCACCTTTTCGGCCAGGTCCAGAACGGTCATGCGCCCGTCCTGCTGCAGCGCGCGCACGATCTTGCGGTCGATCTGGTCCATGGAGAGAATCCCTAATATGATCGGATCAGATTACTATTATCTCCAAGAGAGATAAGTTGACCAGCATGTATTGGCGAAAATCGCTCGGTCGGATGTGGCAGAATCCATCTGTCTTTCCGGAGGAGCAAAATGGAAATAACCACGATTGACGCGCCAGATCACGAGCGTGTGGTCGAATTCAAAGACGCCGCCAGCGGGCTTTCGGGCTTTGTGGCAATCCACTCCACGCAGTTGGGGCCTGCAGCGGGCGGCGTGCGGATGCGCACCTATGGCCACCCGTCCGAGGCGCTGGACGATGCGCTGCGCCTGTCGCGGGGCATGACCTACAAGAACGCGGCGGCCGATCTGCCGCTGGGCGGGGGCAAGGCCGTGATCATCGGCGACCCGAACGCGGACAAGACGCCTCGGTTGCTGCAGGCCTTCGGGCGCGTGATTCAAAGCCTTGGTGGCCGGTACTGGACGGCCGAGGACATGGGGATGACCCCGGCCGACATGGCCCAGATCGGCACCGAAACCGAATATGTCGCCGGTCTGCCCGACGGCCCGTTCGCCAGCGGCGACCCGTCGCCGGTCACCGCCCGCGGGATCTTCAACGCCATCCGCATCACCGCGCGGCATCGGTTCGGGTCCGGGGATCTGAGCGGCAAGACCGTCTCGGTGCAGGGGCTGGGCCATGTGGGCGAACATCTGTGTGCGTTGTTGCATGACGCTGGGGCAAAACTGGTGATCACCGACATCGATGCGGGCCAGACCGCCCGGCTGGGGGACCGGTTCGCAGCGCAGGCCGTCGCGCCCGATGCGATCTATGCGGCCGAGGCGGATATTTTCGCGCCCTGCGCCATCGGCGGCATCCTGAACGAAACCAGCATTCCGCTTCTGAAGGTCAGCGCGGTGGCCGGAGGGGCCAACAACCAGTTGGCAACTGATGCCGACGCGCAGCGCCTGCATGACCGCGGCATCCTCTATGCTCCGGATTTCGTGGCCAATGGCGGCGGGATCGTGAACGTCGCAACCGAGATCCTGAAGATCAGGGATCGCGAAGCCTGGGTCGGTCAGCGGCTCGAGGCGCTGGAGCGGACGATGGACCGCATCCTGACCCGCGCCAAGGTCGATGGCGTCAGCCCCCATGCGGTGGCCGAATCCATCGTCGAGGAAAAACTGCACCCGCAGGCCGCCTGACCTGCAACGAAAAACGCCGCCCCGGATCAGGGGCGGCGCTGAAGTTTCTGTCTGGGTCTCAGGCGCGGCCGGCGCCCACCATCCCCACGATCTCGTAGGTGCGGCTGAGGATCGGAGCCGCGATTTCCCGCGCCCGTTCCGCGCCACGGTCCAGGATCCTGTCGATCTCGGCCTGATCGCCCATCAGCCGCGCCATCTCGGTCGAGATCGGCGACAGCTTTGCGACCGCCAGATCGGCCAGCATCGGCTTGAATTCACCGAACTGCTTGCCCCCGACCTCGGCCAGAACCTGCTCGACCGTCTGATCGCTGAGCGCGGCATAGATGTTGACCAGGTTGCGCGCCTCGGGGCGGCCTTCCAGCCCGTCCACCTCCGAGGGTAGGGCATCGGGGTCGGTCTTGGCCTTGCGGATCTTCTTGGCGATGGTGTCGGCATCGTCGGTCATGTTGATCCGGCTCATGTCGGACGGGTCCGACTTGGACATCTTCTTGGCCCCGTCGCGCAGGCTCATCACGCGCGTCGCCGCGCCCTCGATCACCGGCTCGGTGATCGGGAAGAAATCGACGCCATAGTCGTGGTTGAACTTGATGGCGATGTCGCGGGTCAGCTCAAGATGCTGTTTCTGGTCGTCGCCCACCGGGACATGGGTCGCGTGATAGACCAGAATGTCGGCGGCCATCAGCGAGGGATAGGCGAAAAGGCCCAGCGAGGCGTTCTGCTGGTTCTTGCCCGCCTTGTCCTTCCACTGGGTCATGCGCTGCATCCAGCCCATGCGCGCAACACAGTTGAAGATCCAGGCCAGTTGCGCGTGCTCGGGCACCTGCGACTGGTTGAACAGGATCGACTGCTCCGGGTCGATGCCGGCGGCGATGAAGCCCGCGCACAGCTCGCGCGTGGAATGAGCCAGTTCTTTGGGGTCCTGCCAGACGGTGACCGCGTGAAGATCGACCATGCAGTACACGGTCTCCATCTCCGGCCCCTGCATATCCACAAAACGCTTGAGCGCACCAAGGTAGTTGCCAAGATGCAGGTTTCCCGAGGGCTGAATGCCGGAAAACACGCGCGGCGTGAACTTGGTTTCGGTCATGGAAGGGAACTCCCGTCTGGAAAAATAAGCCTCCGTCGCTTACCCATGAGGCAAAGGGACGTCAACAGCCGCGAAAGGCCCGCCCAATGAGCAGCGAGCATTACACACCCCCCGTGAACCCCCTGCCGCCCGTGGTGGTGGCGCTGGTCTTGTTCATCATGGGGATCGAACTGGCCTTCACCCTCGGCACGCGCGGCCTGGTCGGCGGACCGGGCGCGGTGGGATGGCGGCTGGAGGCGATTCAGCGCTATTCCTTCTCGGCCGACATCTTCGACTGGATGGTGATGAACGGGCGTTGGCCGGTCGAGCATGTGATCCGGTTCTTCACCTACCCCTTCGTGTCAGGCAGCTTTACCCAAGCGCTTTTTGTCTGCGTCTTCGTTCTGGCGATGGGCAAGATGGTGGGCGAGGTCTTTGGCGGTTTTGCGATGCTGGTGATCTTCGTGTTGTCCGGCGTGGGCGGGGCGTTGGCTTATGCGGTGCTGCTGGACCCGCGCTATCCGCTGGTCGGGGGCTTCCCGCCGGTCTATGGCCTGATCGGCGCCTTCACCTGGCTGCTGTGGCGCAGGCTGTCGCTGGTCGGAGAGAACCAGGCGCGGGCGTTCCAGTTGATCGCGGTGCTGATGGGCATCCAACTTCTGTTTGGGCTGATCTTCGGCGGTACCTCGGATTGGGTGGCCGACCTGGGTGGCTTCGCGACCGGGTTCGGGCTGTCGTTCTTCGTGGCACCGGGCGGATGGGCGCGGCTGGTGGGCCGTATCCGGCGGGATTGAGGCGGTCAGGATCTCCGCAGGGCGGACCGGAACTCGGACAGACGGAATGCGCCCAGCAGGTGGCCCAGAAGGAAGTAAGACACTGCGGCGACCACGATCAGGCCCAGCAAGGCCAGATAGCGCCAGCCCGGAACCTGGAACGTCCAATCGAACAGCTGCATCGATGCGATCAGCACCACGCCCATTCCTATTGAGGCGGCCAATATCCTGGGCGCGCGGCGCTTGAAACGGTCGTCGAAACGGGCCTCGTCGCCCATGCGCCGGGCGCCCAGTACCAACAGCGCCACCATGCCCCACCCGGCGGCCGAGGCCGCGATGGCCGGGGCGATCCAGCCGACGATCGGGTACAGCCCAAAGGCCAGCACGGCGTTGATGACCATCGCCACTACGGCATATCGGAAGGGCGAACGGGTATCCTCGCGCGCGAAGAACAACGGTTGCAGCAGCTTTTGCAGCATGAAGGCCGGCAGTCCGATGCCATAGACCGCCACGGCCAGCGCGGTGGCAGCCGTGTCTTCGGGTGTGAACTGTCCACGTTCGAACAGGACCGAGACCAGCGGCACCGGGATGAGCACGAAGGCCACGGTGGCCGGAATGGTCAGCAACAGGGTGAACTCGCCTGCGCGGGAAAAGGCGTTGCGCGCACCGTCGCCGTCCCCCGCGCGCAGGCGGCGCGACAGGTCGGGTAACAGCACGATGCCCACGGCGATGCCGACCACGCCCAGCGGCAGCTGATACAGCCGGTCGGCGGCAAAGAGCCAGCTGATGGCCTTTTCGGTCTTTGACGCGACCAGCTGCCCGACAACGAGATTGACCTGCGTCACCCCCATGGCAAGTGCCGCCGGTACCGCGATCCGAACCATGTTGCGCATTTCAGGGCTGAGCTTCGGTCGGCCGAACCGGATGCGAATTCCGGCGCGTTCGGTGGCGACCCAAACCAGCGCCAGTTGAGCGACCCCGGCAATGGGTATGACGGCGATGAGCCAACGGATGACCTCGCCTCCGGTTGCCGCGCCTACGATCAGTGCCGTGCAGGCGAAGATGTTCAGCAGGACCGGAGCCGCTGCAGCGGCGGCGAATCGACCGGTGGCATTGAGAACCCCGGAAAACAGCGCGGCCAGAGACATGAACAGGATGTAGGGAAAGACGACATACCCGTAACCGACCGCCAGATCGAAACGTTCGTCGCCATAAAACCCTTCGGCCGTCAGCCAGACCAGCCCCGGCATGAACACCATGGCCAGCCCGACCAGCGCCAGAACGGCCGCCGCCAGCAGGTTGAACGCATCCTGCGCAAACCCCTGCGCGTCTTCGCCGCCTTCCAGCCGTTTCGAGAACATCGGAACGAAGGCTGCGTTGAAAGCGCCCTCGGCGAAGAACCGGCGGAACATGTTGGGTAGGCGGAAGGCTGCGACGAAAGCATCCATGACCGGCCCCGGTCCGATATAGGCTGTCAGCAGGATTTCCCGCAGAAAGCCCAGAATTCGGCTGGCAAGGGTCCAGAACCCGACCGTGAACAGGCCCGAGAACAGGCGGATCTGCTTCATGAGGCCGCCCGCTCGGCGCCTTCGGTAATCGCGGTGCGCAGCTTGGCTTCCAGCGTCCTCTGCTTGGCTTCCGAGTGGTATTTGAGCCCGAACATGTCCTTGACGTAGAACGTATCCACCACCTGCTCGCCATAGGTCGCGATCACGGCATTGGCGATATAGACATTGGCGGCGGCAAGTGTCCGGGCCAGATCATAGAGCAGGCCCGGCCGGTCGCGGGTGTCGACTTCGATGATCGTGTATATCTCGGACCCTTCATTGTCGAAGGTGATGTGCGTCGGGACGTTGAACGCCTTTTCCCGCTTCTTGATCTTGTCGCGGGACTTGAGCGCCTCGCGGGCCACCACCTCACCCTTGAGGGTGCGGTGGATCATTTGGGTCAGGCGCGGCAGACGCGACAGCTCGAACGGGTGGCCGTCAGCGTCCTGAATCCAGAACGCGTCAGTCACGTAGCCGTCCTTGGTGGTATAGCTGCGGGCATCGACCACGTTTGCGCCCACAAGCGCCAGCGCACCGGCAATCCGGGAAAAGATGCCGGGGTGGTCGGCCATGGCAAAGCACGCCCGCGTCGCATCCCGGTCTTCGTCCGGGTGCAGCCGGATTTCCATCGCCGCCGGATCCGCGCTTTTTTCCAGCGCGCGCAGCATTTCGGCGAACTCGACATGGGTCGAGAGATTGAGCCCCTGCCAATACGGATCGTAGTGCCGCCCGGTTTCCGTCTTGAGATCGGCCTTGGACCAGGCCGACAACGCGTCACGCAGGGCTTTCTTGGCTTCCGCGCCACGATTGGCACGGTTGAGGTCCTCCATCCCGGTTTCCAGCGCGCGCTTGGTTTCCGCGTGCAAGGCCCGTAGCAGAGTGGCCTTCCAGTTGTTCCAGGTGTTCGGCCCAACGCCGCGGATGTCGCAGACTGTCAGGACCGTCAGCAGATCCAGCCGTTTGACGGTCTGAACCGCCTTGGCGAAGTCGCGCACCGTGCGCGGGTCCGAGATGTCACGCTTCTGCGCCATGTCCGACATCAGCAGGTGATACCGCACCAGCCATTCGACGGTTTCGCATTCTTTCTTGTTCAACCCCAGCCGAGGCGCGACCGTCCGTGCGATCTTGGCCCCCAGGATCGAGTGATCCTCGGGGCGGCCCTTGGCGATGTCGTGCAACAGCAGAGCGACGTAAAGCACACGCCGGTTCACTCCGCCCTCGAGGATCGACGAGGCCAGCGGCAGCGCTTCGACAAGTTCGCCCCGTTCGATCTGCGCCAGGTTGATGATACACTGGATCGTGTGCTCGTCCACCGTGTAGCTGTGGTACATATTGAACTGCATCATCGCCACGATGGGCTCGAACTCGGGGATGAAGGCCGACAAAACGCCCAACTCGTTCATGCGGCGCAGCGCGCGTTCGGGATTGCCGTGTTTCAGCATCAGATCCAGAAAGATGCGCCTCGCCTCTTTGTCGTTGCGCATTTCGTCATCGATCAGGTGCAGGTTGGCCGTGACCAGCCGCATCGCATCGGGATGGATCAGCATACCCGTGCGCAGACCTTCCTCGAACAGACGCAGTAGATTCAGCTTGTCGGACAAAAAGCTTTTGGGGTCGGCCACGTCCAGCCGGCCATGAACAACCCTATAGCCCGGCTTGACCCGTGGCTTGCGGCTGAAGATGCGTTCCAGCAACGGCGCGTTCTTCATATGTGACGCTTCAAGCTTGGTCAGGAAGATCCGTGTCAGTTCTCCCACCTTCGTGGCTTCTCGGAAGTACCGCTGCATGAAGATTTCGACGGCCCGGCGGCCCGCTCGGTCTTCGTAACCCATGCGGTCGGCCACCTCGACCTGCAGATCAAAGGTCAGCTGTTCGGTTGCGCGCCGTGTCACCAGATGAAGATGCGAACGTACGGCCCAAAGGAAGTCTTCGGCCTGCACGAACGTGTTGAATTCGTCCTGGGTGAACAACCCCAGCGGGACAAGTTCAGCCACGTCGTGAACGCCGTAGATGTATTTGGCGATCCAATACAGGGACTGCAGGTCACGAAGGCCGCCTTTGCCTTCTTTCACGTTCGGTTCGACCATGTAACGCTCGCCCTGCTTGTGGTGGCGTTCGTCGCGTTCATGCAGTTTGGCTTCGATGAATTCGCGTTCGGTTCCTTTGAACAGCTCGGATTTCAGCCGGCTTTCCAGCTCATCGGCCAGGTCCCGATCACCGGCCAGATAGCGCTGTTCCAGCATCGCTGTCCGGATCGTGAAATCCTCGTCTCCAAGACGCAGGCAATCACGGATCGTGCGCGAGGAATGCCCGACTTTCAGCCGTAGATCCCACAGGATGTACAGCATCGACTCGATCACGCTCTCGGCCCAGGCGGTGATCTTGTAGGGAGTCAGAAACAGCAGATCGACATCCGAAAACGGCGCCATCTCGCCGCGCCCATAGCCGCCCACCGCCAAAACCGCCATCTTCTCGCCCTGGGTCGGGTTGGCCAATGGATGCAGATGCTGTCCGGCCACGGTCATCGCGGCGCAGACCAGCCCATCGGTCAGATAGGTGTAGGATCGCGTCAAAGGCCGAGCGTCAAAGGGTCGGGCGGCGAACGCCTCCTCGATGACCTGACGCCCGGATTTCTGTGCGTCCCGCAGGATCCGGACGGCCTCGTTTCGGGCTGCGGCCGTTTCCGGAATGTCTTTCAGGGCCTTCGACAGCAGCGCGTTGACCTTTTCGCCATCGAAGATTTCGCTGGCGTCGCAGATCAATGCGCCAGCCGGCGCGGGGATCGTCACAAGCTGATCAGAAACCGGCGCCAGAGAAGCTTTGCGGGGCAGGGTCAATCACAACTACCTGTTTGTTCTGGATCGTGGCCACGGCCAGACCTCGTTCGTTCGTACCGTTCGGGCGCAGACGGAAAATACCGCCAACACCCTGGAAACCGGCATTCTGGGTCAGGGCCGCGGCCGAGAGGGCATTGGACTTCCCTTGGCTGGCCAGAGCGCCGATGGCGGCGATCCCGTCATAGGCCAGGCCGCTGATCGGATGCGGTGCCTCGCCATAGGTCGCGTTGTAGCGTACGCGATAGGCCTGGGCCTTGGCAGGGTCAGGCAAGGCAAACCATCCGCCTTGGACCCCGGGCAGTTCCAGCGTCTGGGCCGGAATGTCCCAGCGGGTCAGGCCAATATATTGCACGGTTGCCGGTGAGACACCGGCCTCGGGCAGCAACTGGCTGAAGAGCGGCAGCGCGCCGGCGGTCGTGGCGGTCAAAAAGAGTGAATCCGCCCCCGTCGAGTCCACCGTCGCCTTGATTGCAGGGATGGCGTCGATCACACCCTGCTGAGATCGATCAAAACCGACCACACCCGCATTCGCAACACGGCTGTTGCCAAGTGCGTTCGAGATTGCCGCCTGGCCCAATTGGCCTGCCGCATCGTTGCTGTGCACGATGACGGTGCTTTTCTTTCCCTGTTTGCCGGCGTAGCTGACAAGCCGGTTGGCCGTGTTGTCGAAGGTCGGGCCAAGGACAAAGACGTTTCCGCCGGCAATGCTTGTATTATTCGAGAAGGACAGAACGTTCACGTTCTTGCTCAGAACCGCAAGGCCCGCAGCATTTGCAGCCTGCGCGTAGACCGGCCCCAGGATGACCTTTGCGCCGTCGGCAACGGCCTGCTGCGCAACGGCGGCTGCCGTGTTCGGATTGCCGGCAGTGTCATAGACGCGAAGATCGATCTTGACGTTGTTCAGATCGGCCATGGCCAGCCGGGCAGCGTTCTCAAGGCTTTGCGCCAACGCGGCGTCGCCCGATTTGGGCACCAGCAGGGCTACGGGGATCGGCTCTGACGTGTCTATCGACGGTCCGCGCCCGGTGGCGCCGGGTTCGCAGGCGGCCAAAAATGCCGCCGCGGTCAGGCCGATGGCGAATTTCGCCAGTTTGCGAACGGGCTTGCAAACGGTAAACATCTAAATGAAAACTCCCTGATCCGGCGGCAAAGAACGCTGCTGTTCTATCACGCCGCGATAATAAACGTCACGCTGCGAGGGTCCAGCTTTGAATTTCCAAAAGGTAAGATTGGCTGGGGGGCTTTATTTTGTTGCCACTCCGATCGGAACGGCGCGCGACATTACGCTCAGGGCGCTGGACGTTCTGGCCTCGGCTGATGTGATCGCGGCGGAAGATACACGCAGCCTGCGCAGACTGATGGAGATTCACGGTGTACCCCTCGAAGGGCGGCGCATTCTGGCCTATCACGACCACAGCGGCACGGCTGCGCGTGAAAAACTGATTGCCGAACTGTCCCAGGGCAAGTCCGTGGCTTACGCGTCCGAGGCCGGCATGCCCCTGATCGCCGACCCGGGTTATGACCTGGGCAAGCAGGCGGCCGAGGCCGGGTTCAGCGTGACCTGCGCCCCTGGAGCGTCAGCCGTCGTGACGGCGCTGACCCTGGCGGGCCTGCCGACGGACGCCTTCTTTTTCGCCGGGTTTCTGCCGAATGCGTCCGGCGCCCGCCGAACTCGGATCGAGGCGCTGCGGGATGTTCCCGGGACGCTGGTGTTCTACGAATCCCCCAAGCGTTTGGGGGCGTGCCTGTCGGATCTGGCGCAGGTTCTGGGTGGCGAGCGTCAGGCCGCGGTCTGTCGTGAGCTGACCAAGAAGTTCGAAGAAGTCCGGCGGGCCAGCCTTGCAGAGCTGTCCGAACAGTATCGAGATGCCACTGTGAAGGGCGAGATCGTCTTGCTGGTGGACCGTGCCCATTCACAAGCCGTTAAGGATGCCGATGTAGAAGAGGCGTTGAGACGGGCTCTGGAAACGCACTCGGTGCGGGATGCGGCGGATCTGGTGTCCAGGATGTATGATTTGCCAAGGCGGCCGATTTACCAAAAGGCCCTGCAACTGGGAAAGGGATGACATGGCGCGACGGTCGGTCCAGGGCTCGGTTTCCTATCACGCCGGGCACGCGGCCGAGCACAGCGTCGCTGCCGATTACGAAAGCCGAGGGTTCAAGGTCTGTCACAGGCGTTGGCGCGGCGCGGGTGGCGAGATTGACCTGATCGTCCGGGATGCGCAGGGCCTTGTGTTCGTCGAGGTCAAGAAAAGCCAAACCTTTGACAGCGCCGCCGCGCGGATCAGCAAGCGGCAGATCGACCGGATATGCGCCTCGGCGGCGCAGTATTTGGCGCAGGAACCGGGCGGGCAGCTGACCAATGTCCGGTTCGACGCGGCTCTGGTGGATGCAACGGGCGCAGTACAAATCGTCGAAAACGCCTTTGGTCAGGGCTGATCGCCATTGAACACCCGTCCCCGCTGGGCCATGTATCTGGCGTGACTACGAGGGACACGCCATGAAAATCGCCTTTCAGATGGACCCGATCGGGGCCGTGGACATCAATGCAGACAGCTCGTTCCGGCTGGCCGAAGAAGCCCAGGCCCGTGGGCACCAACTGTTTTACTACGGACCCGATCAGCTGGCCTATCAAGAGGGGCGCATCACCGCCCGCGGTCACGACATGACGGTGCAGCGGGTTGCGGACCAGCCGGCGGTTCTGGGGCCTGAGCGCGAGGTTGATCTGGCGGATTTCGATGTCGTCTGGCTGCGGCAGGACCCGCCGTTCGACATGCACTATATCACGTCCACCCATCTGCTGGATCGGTTGCGTGGGCAGGCTCTTGTGGTGAATGATCCGTTCTGGGTGCGCAACTATCCGGAAAAACTGCTGGTTCTGGATTTTCCCGACCTGACTCCGCCCACCACGATCGCCCGCGATCTGCAGACGATCAAGGCGTTCAAGGAAAAGCACGGCGACATCATCCTCAAGCCGCTCTATGGCAATGGCGGGGCCGGCGTGTTCCGGCTGGATGCCGATGACCGCAACCTGACTTCGTTGCATGAGTTGTTCACCGGTTTCTCGCGCGAGCCGCTGATCGTTCAGAAATTCCTGCCGGATGTGCGCAACGGCGACAAGCGGGTGATCCTGGTCGATGGCGAACCGGTCGGCGCGATCAACCGCGTTCCGGCCGAGGGTGAGACCCGGTCGAACATGCATGTGGGTGGCCGTCCCGAAAAGATCGGGCTGACCGACCGCGATCTTGAGATCTGCGCGGCCATCGGTCCGCTGCTGAAGGAAAAGGGCCAGATCTTTGTAGGTATCGACGTTATCGGCGACTATCTGACCGAAATCAACGTGACCTCGCCCACCGGAATCCAGGAATTGGAGCGGTTCAACGGAACCAATATCGCCGAAAAGATCTGGCAGGTGATCGAGGCCAAGGTCTAGGCCGCAACCCGGGCGCTGATCCTATAGCTCAGCGCCTCGGCCACGTGGGGGCGACGCACATCGGGCGCGCCCTCCAGATCGGCAATGGTGCGGGCCACGCGCAGGATGCGGTGGTAGGCCCGTGCCGACAGGCCGAACCGCTCGGCCGCCTTGACCAGCAGGTCCTTGCCCTCGGCATCTGGAGCGGCGACCTCTTCCAGCAGATTGCCCTCGATATCGGCGTTCTGGCGAATGCCGGGCGTGTCCTGAAAGCGCCGGGCCTGAACAACGCGCGCCTGCTGCACCCGCGCGGCGACGGTGGCCGAGCTGTCTCCGGATGGCGGCAGGTCAAGGTCGGTAAAGCCCACGGGCGGCACCTCGATCCGCAGGTCGAACCGGTCCATCAACGGCCCCGAGATGCGGCCCAGATAGTCCTCGCCGCATACGGGTGCGCGCGAGCAGGCGCGCGACGGGTCGCTGAGATATCCGCATTTGCAGGGGTTCGCCGCCGCCACCAACATGAACCGGCAGGGGTATTTTACATGGGCGTTGGCGCGGGCGACCATGACTTCGCCGGTCTCGATGGGCTGGCGCAGGGTTTCCAGAACCGTTCGCGGAAACTCGGGAAATTCGTCCATGAACAGCACGCCGTTGTGGGCCAGGGAAATTTCGCCGGGTTTCGCGCCTTTTCCGCCGCCCACGATCGCCGCCATCGACGCCGTGTGATGCGGTTCGCGGAACGGGCGGGTCCGGCTGATGCCGCCTTCGTCCAGCATGCCGCACAGCGATTGGATCATCGAGGTCTCGAGCGCCTCGGTGGGCGTCAACGGCGGCAATATGCCGGGCAGGCGGGCGGCGAGCATGGATTTGCCTGACCCCGGCGTGCCGATCATTATCATGTGGTGACGGCCGGCCGCTGCGATTTCCAATGCGCGTTTTGCCCGTTCCTGCCCTTTTACGTCGCGCAGATCGCGGGTCGAGGGCTCCAACCTGACCTCGCCGGGCTGGGCGACCGGCAGGGGCGACTGGCCGGTGAAATGGCGCACGACGTCGGCCAGGGACGCGACCCCGATCACCTGGGTCGCGTCGACCCAGGCCGCCTCGGCACCTGACACGCGCGGACACAGCAGCGTGCGGCCCTCGGCCGCGGCGGTCATCGCGGCGGGCAGGGCGCCGGCCACGGGCACCAATGAGCCGTCCAGCGAAAGCTCGCCCAGAGCCATGGTGGCTTCGGCGGCGTCGGCGGGCAGGATGTCGATGGCACAGAGCAGGGCCAGCGCGATCGGCAGGTCGAAATGGCTGCCCTCCTTGGGCAGGTCAGCGGGCGACAGGTTGATCGTGATGCGTTTGGAGGGCAGCGCAATGGCCATCGCGCTGAGCGCACTGCGCACGCGTTCGCGGGCCTCGGACACGGCCTTGTCCGGCAGGCCGACGATTGAAAAGGCGGGCAGCCCGGGGGAGACGGCGCATTGCACCTCGACCGGGCGGGCCTCGACCCCCTGAAAGGCAACGGTATGAGCGCGGGCGACCATGGCGATCCTGTTATTGGTTAACGGGACCTTGCTGCCATGGCTTCGGTTTAGGAATGGTTAACGGTCACACCGCTTGCCGGATCATTTGCGTGAATTTCGGCCACGCTCCGGGGTCGGCCACGGTTTTGTCGCGGCAGAAGGTGTTGCAGAAGCCCCATCGATTTCCATCCAGCTCCAGAAATGCGGTCACCGGCTTGCCGGAATAGGGGCAGCGGTCATTGACCGAAGGGCCCGCCTCAACTGCGCGGGCCGTCGAGGCCCCGCCGATCGGCCAGGGCTCGGCGTCGAGCAGCTGGTCATAGGGGAACGGGTCGTAGTCGAAAGTCAGTCCCATCGCGCGCCATTGCCGAACCGCCGGGTCTGACAACAATTCCATGCAGTAGTCGTGGCTCTGCACGGACACGGGCAGACCGTAGCCGATGATCCGGGCTGCGACCGGCGTATAGAACACATCGGCCAGCGAATAGCCGCCGAACAATGGGCCGGTCTCCGTGCCTGAGATTTTGCGCGCATGCGCCCACAGGGTCTCGATCCGGGTCAGATCGGCGCGGGTT
>NZ_JBXWSK010000072.1:0-17128 GCF_059613385.1 Ruegeria sp. BHSA162 | reverse complement strand
CCGATCCGCTCACGTTGTCTCCTTCCCGACAGAAAAACCGGGCCTGATCCGGCCCGGCCTCTGCTTAACCTGTCCGAGGGTCGAGTTACATTTGGTCGTCAGTCAGCGCAATGCCCGCTTCCTTGTAGTAGCGGATAGCTCCCGGATGGATCTTGCCCGTGATGTTCTCCATCAGTTCGGTATCGACACCAGCCCACCAGGCCGCAGTTTCAGCCATCGCATTCTTGCTTTCCCAGAAAGTCTTGGTCAGCTGATAGGCGGTGTCATCGTCCATCTTGGTGGTGGTATATGCCACAACTGGCAATGAGGTCGTTACGATATCCTCCTCCTGACCAGCATAAGTGCCGGCCGGGATCACCAGACGGGCGCGCTTGGTCTGCGCGACTTGGTCGTCACTCAGCGACAGCACTTTCACACCGGCCGAGGCGGCGGCTTCCACCACATTCGGGGCGGGCCAGGAGCCGGCGGTTACAAAGCCGTCGATCTGGCCGTTTTTCAGGGCGGCGACAGCGTTGGAGAGCTCTGCATCGGCAATGTTGACTTTACCTTCAAGTCCAAACAAGTTCAGGTATTTCTCGCCTTCGCGCGCGCCAAAACTGCCTTTTCCCAAGAGGATGGTTTTGCCTTCCATGTCTTCAAAGCTGTCGATCCCGCTGTCCGCGGAAACAACAAAATGCATGGTCAAGGAAGGGATCGGGAACAGGGCGCGGATCTCGTCAAAGGACGGATCGCTTTTGCCCTCGAACATCGCTTTTCCGCCCTGAGCCAGCCCAACCAAGGCCGGCGGTGTAGTGAACACATAGTCGCCACCGCGCGCGCGAACTTCCATTACGTTCTGAACCGAACCCTGACCTTCTTCGACGGTCACAATGATGTTCCCGTCCGATCCGGCCTTCATGGCTTCGGCGATCTGGACGCCCATTTGGTAGTATGAAGTCCCCGCCTTGGCGGACTTGTAGGTCACGCGCGTTTCGGCCCAAACCGGAGATGACACGACCACCGTGGCGGCTACGGCGGCAACCATGCACTTGAAATTGTCGAACATTTGAGAGTCTCCCTTTGATAGCAGCGATAAAGCACTCAGACTGATCCGGGGTCAATGGCCCGGGATCTCGGAGGCGTGGAGCTTCGCTGGTGCACCGGCCAGGAAGTGCGTGACTACGGTCCGACAGACTGGTGTTGTCTTTGCAATTTGACTACATGAAGAAGTCAGCTGGCAAACAGCATCCAACTGATGCGTTGAGCCTTCGTTGATCTGTCTCAGGAGCGCGTAATGTCCAGGTTGGAAAAGAAAACCGCTCTCATTACCGGAGGAGCCCGAGGAATAGGTCTGGCTATCGCCAAAGCGTTTCGCGAAGAAGGCGCTGATGTCATTCTGACAGATGCCGACGCCAAAAACGGCCAAAGTTCCGCAGATGAAATCGGCGCAATATTCCGCGAGCTGGATGTTTCGTCGGAGGCGGATTGGCAAAGGGTTGAGGCTGAATTTCCGGTGTTGGACGTGTTGGTGAACAACGCTGGCGTAACGGGCTTTGAATCTTCCGCTACCGGCGCCGCTCCTGCACACGATCCTGAGCACGCCAGCCTGGCTGACTGGCGAGCCGTCCATGCCGTGAACAATGACGGGACCTTCTTGGGGTGCCGTTATGGGATCAAGGCAATGCGAAGGAATGGTGCCGGATCGATCATCAATATCTCTTCCCGATCTGGCCTTGTTGGAATTCCGATGGCGACGGCCTATGCGGCCTCCAAGGCTGCTGTTCGCAATCACACAAAGTCCGTTGCCTTGTATTGCGCAAGCCAAGGCCTTGCGATCCGATGCAATTCCATCCATCCCGCTGCGATCATGACACCGATGTGGGAGCCGATGCTGGGTGAAGGACCAGACAGAGCTGAGCGTGAAGCTGCGATGGTCGCGGACACTCCATTGCGACGGTTTGGAACGGCCGAAGAAGTCGCGGCTTTGGCCGTGCTTCTCGCCTCGGACGAGGCTACTTACATTACCGGTGCCGAGCTATCGATTGACGGAGGCATACTTGCAGGTTCCGCAGCGACCCCGGGAAGCTAGCTCAATATCATCTAGGATGATTGGCGACCTAACCAAAAGCGAACGTATCGGCCAATTCGCAGTCCGACATTTAGGCTCGGGACCAAAAAATAACCACATTCTCAGCGGCGGCTTCTACCTACAACCGAACGTAGAAAGAATTGCGTCAACGGCGAAGCTGCGGACGACGCCCTCGTTCGTTGATCGCAATCTAGGGTCTGCACTCCGGCCCGAAGCTGCGGTTGAAGCGATACCGGGTATGCGGCGGCGCGGCCCGTCGAACCGGACTTTCGTTGCGCATGCGTCCTGCGCGTGCCGTCGTAGGTCAGGTGTGCGGAAGAACGGACTCGAGCTACCGAGGCTCGATAACTGGAAGAACGCTCTTCACAGCGTTTGCTATGCCGCTTGAGCGATTTGCCGCAAGAACTCTGATAAGCCACGACTCAAAGTTTTCCCTTCTGGTCCCTTTCAAAACTGACGCCAAGGTTGCGGTGATTCCTTTTTTATTGTCGTAATAGCGCAGAAGTGCCGCCAAGTCTTTCTGCTCAATAGCAGCCTTAATTTCTCGTGTTCGAGTTGCTACGATTCCAGGAATATCCAGATTTGCAGTGCGAGTATTGTAATCCCGAATCAATTCTTTGCTCGATGTTGAGCCTGAGAAATCGAGCTTCTTCAGCATTCGATCAATACGCCTTTGGCAATGACGGACGACCACCTTATCAATCTTTTCATCGCTATCGAGTAAGCCGAATATTCCGTTGGAGACATCATCGAGCTTTTTTTGTAAGTCAGCCCCAGTGAAGCCATCAGATTCGGCAATCGCGGAGCAAACAACTGGAAGTGCGATAAGATTCTCGATCTCCGATACAGGAATGATCTTGATACCCAAGCCTTCAAAGTAAGCTACATCCTCTTCGGTGTAGTCATCGCCATCCACGATACCGGAACATGTTACCCGGGTCAGACTCGAATTGGCCCGCATAGAAACCACTGAATGGATTACTTCGGAGCAAGAAGACTTTGGAACAACTGTCCATTCTGGATAGCACGCGCGGTATATTGCGTAGTCAAGGCTATCATGCGTGCCCTCAACAAAGAGGATGGGGCGCCTGCTGCCCAGAATGAGTGTGACCAGCTCTTCTGGAAATCCGGTGTTCTCCGGAACCTCTTCAATTGCCCAATGGGGCTGAGGTGAAAAGTCTTGAATCACATATTTTTTTGCGGATCGTGCTGCCGCAAAATCAAGGTCGTGAGTAATATAAATAAATCCACAATCCCTTCGAGTGGCTTCTATTTCGTCCCACAGCTTCGCCATTATCGAACGATGAACGTGAAGCTCTGGTTCATCGACAATCAAGACGGTTCCTTCCGCTGCAACCAGTGCTTGACCTATCATGTAGAAGATTGCTCTCTCCCCATCACTCATATCGGAGGCGGGGTAGGTTCCACCAACGCCACCGGCTGAAACTGTGATGTTATCCCCGGAGATGTGAAGTTGACGATGAGGAAGAAGGCGATTCCAGATTTCGAGAAGCTTGTCGAACTTGGTGATTTCAAAGCTGTCTTCGCTTTGATCTGCACCCGGCTTATGCCGATGATAGGCTTTCAAAGAGGTGTTGGACTGATCGGCAAAAAGCGCTTGAAGTAGATAATCGAAATCATTCAGCAGATGGGTCGCATTTTTATTGCCCCACCTGTGGCCGGACCTATATCGCGTGTAATTAGTGTTTGACGCGTGGCCGGTGTATCCAAATCGCAACCCGGAGAGCGCTTGCCTTTCGCTGATTTTTTGAACCTCAGGGTTCATCAAGAGCGCACGATGTGCAGATATTCGGTGTGCCGCATCTTGCAGGTTATTTTCGATATGAACTGTGAGACGCGTTTTTCCGCCACCGTTCGCGCCGACGAATATGACAGTCTCGCCTGGTTCGAAATCTACTGCGAGAGCTTCACCCGGGGTGGGAATAGTAATGTTGAAGGTCATAGTGCTCTGCGATTTGCTATTTTCTGGTGATGCTACCGAGGGCTTGGAGCCTTCACAACTGGCGCTGTTGCCTTTTATTCCGGCGCACCGCTGTTTGACGATGCCACTGCCGCGACGAGCCAATCCAGCGACAACCGGCAGCAAGCGGTTGTCTTTTTCTGGCCGTCCGCGAACATGCAGATTGTGCGGCGGTTCACTTCCGCCGTGCGCGTCTCAGGGTCTGCATACAGCTCGCAGCCGCCTTGCGGAGGTGCAGCGCAAAGCCCGAGTTCGGCGTGGTCTGAATGTCTGCTTCCTACCAGACAGCTTGGATGGCTCACTCCTGCGGCGAAGGTCGGCTGCCCGCCGTTGATTGTCGTTTGTTCAGCTTGCAGCGTTGGCAATTCTGGCTTTTCCACCGAAATCTAGAGGCCTTTGTCGAATGGCTCCTTATTGTCGATCTGCGCACATCTCTGGCCTGTCTTCATCGGTTTCGACGCAGTGAAACAAGGGCAGCAGGGGGGCATTTCGCATCTGTTGTAGCTCGAATTCGAGCGTCTCTATCGCCGCAAGCGCCTGTCGCCGGTGACGCTTGCTCCAAGGACGCCAGTCACACCATTGCCAAATGCTGATGTGGCGACGGATATCGAACGTTGAGGAAGTTTGAGCAGTTCTAGCGCTAATCGCTTCATTCGCTCTTCGCCAACCAAGCCTCCACTACATCGTTAGATACTCGACTAGGCGCGGATTGTTCCGAGCTAAACATCCACCGCATGACTAAGCAATACAACAAGCCATTGGATGCGACGGAGTGCGGGAAACCGTCTTGTCAATGACACTGAGCTCCGCGACCGCACATCAGAAGAACGAACAACTGCGCCAATTCAAAGTCATCCACTGCGAGGTCGAACCTTCTGCGCTAGGTTTCGGGGTCGAGGTTTACATTTTCGGCGAAAAAAGCGGATTCACGGGAAAATCTGTCAACTTAGGGTAAACTTAATGTAAACCTTTTGGCTAACAATCCGGCTTCGGAAGCAAGAAAAGGTTTACATCTACAACCGTCGGGCAGGAGCGATGTAAACCTTTGTCAACCTTGCGCAACCCGGCCGGGGTTTCCAAGCCGGATTGAGGAGGCAGCCCAGAAAATGATGGCTTGAACTGCCCCGGCGCTCGCGGCGTTATTTCGGTCTGCGAGAGCAGACGCGTCTCAACAGCTGGACCTGATGCAATGTGGGTTCCGGGTCGCTGTGATTGCTCAACTCACGCAGGAAGCGTAACCAAGCGTGCTCGTAGGACGTCAATGCTTCGTTGTGCATACTCTCGTCTCTCATTTTCCAAAGATCGACTTGATCGCGGCCTTTGACCTGCTGGTCAGCCGGGGATCGGAATTGTCGGAGGCCTCACGGATCGTTTTCAGCCACGAGCGTTCGTTCTCGGTCACCGGATCTCCGAAAATCTCGACAACGGACGCAGCGGCTGTCTCTCCGATTGCCTGCTCTAATGAAAGACGCATCAAGTAGGCAGGATCGCACTCCAACGCCTTGGCGAGAGCAGGCACGCGATCAAGCGCAACCTTTGAACTTCCCTGTTTGATCATCGTGATCATGTTGGCGTTGGTATATCCGGCCTGTGATGCAATTTCGGCTTGGCTCTTGGTCGGTTTGAGTTCAAGCACCCGGCGTTCTACGTATTTCGCCAGTCTGGTGTCTGCATGCGGTTTCTTGGTCATTTCCACTCTCTCAAATGTGACGCAGCATACGCTGCACACTTACATTTTAGCGTTCGAGTGCATGGGGATGCGCGGCAGGAAGGCTATAGAAGGATGGGAACTGACAATGCTAAGAGTATGCTCTCATACGCTGTTCTGCCTCCACGCGCCCAAGACGCGTGTCAGAACAGCAACAGCGAGAGGAACTTTTTGAAGTTTTCTGCATCGCGTCGGCTCGTTGCTATAGCGGATGTATGAGCGCTGATCTGGAAATACTGAAGGCCGCATACAAAAAAGCGGCTGTTTTGGTCGTCGAGGACCCGGTCTATTTGCCGGTCTTCGAGCGGATCGAACGCGAGATCGCTCTACTAGAAAAGCAGAATGACACGATACAGAGGGCTAAGGCCATCGCCGAGCGCTACAAAGCCGTTGCTTGAATGAGCCTCTGTAGGTGCTCCAGGCTCGCGCCCTTGCCATACCTCTCGCGATCAAGCGCGTGGCCCATGAGATCACGTCGGATACGCTCATCGACCCCAGCGGCCAGCATTCGATCCTCGAAGCTGTGTCGCAGACCGTAGAGTGTGTGCTTTGGTGTCTCCATCAAGCCGTTCTCTCGCAGGAACTTGTTCACGGTCGCCGACAGGCTGGCGGAGCTGTCCCTATAGCGCGGGAAGCCGTCCGGGCAGGCCCGCATAGCTTCCAAGCTGATGCCGCAGAGCGGTATCCAACGACGCGCGTTGGCGCTCTTGAGTTGGCGCCCTACCGGTTCAATGGAAATATGCGGCACATTGCTGTCGAGACGTATCTGGGTGGCCGTGAGCGACGCAAGCTCGCTTGGTCGAGCTCCCGTATTGATCATAGCCAGCAGGATGCGGCGCGCTTCCTCGTTCAAGCCATTCAGAGCGCCCGGTGCCAAGATCTTGTCTCTTATCCATGCATCCGAAAATGGAGGCCGCGGTTCAGGTTCCCCTTCTTTGAAGCTGAGATCGGACAGGGGTAGAACCAAATTCAAGCGCTTCATCTTGTTCACTGTCTTCAGAACGTCACCAAGATGGATGAGATCTTTGTTGGCACTGCCGGGCGACAGACCCTCGTTTTCGATCCTGTCCAGCCACCAAGCGCGGAAGTCGAGCATGTCATCGCCAGTGATCTCGGATATCGATTTGTCGCCAACGACCGTGACAAAGGTGTTAACCGCCTTCTTACGAGGATTCTTCCATTTGCGGATTTGATCTGCGCTCTTACCGAAGGTTTTCTCTCGTGCCAGGTCCCAATAAAGCTCTAGGGCTCGTGTAACTGTGATCGCGGGCTCTTTGGCGCCACCTAGTAGCGCTGCAGCCTCCCTCAGGTCAGGTTTGCCGTTTCTAGTTGAGATCGCGCCGATCCGATCCAGGAGCTCTTCAGTGGGTAGCTTTGCGACCCTGTCAACGCGCATATAACGGAAGCCACGCGCCTCTGCGAGTTGCCGAGCGGCTTCAAAACGCTGTTCTGCATCCGAGGTGTCACCGGCCAGTTTTGCCTCCCACCCGGCGATCAACTGTTCCCAAGCCGGGCCCGCCTTCGCCTCAGCTTCAGACATGCTGTCCGTGTGGAGGGATAGCCAGATGAACTTGCGCGGCTCCACCGACTCATACCTTTTGGGAACCCTTTTGTAGAGAGAAAGCTTTTTTCCTCTGGTTTTGATAGCCATTGTCACCTCACTGCCTGGCAAGCAGTGTAAAGCAAAATGTATAGCGATTTGTATAGCAGATTTGGCTGATGTAGGGCGGATCACGTTGCGGATGCGCGCAAAAAATACTCAAATACAATGGCTTGAGCGAATCTCAGAGTGAGGGTGGGTGGCGGAGACGAAGGGATTCGAACCCTCGAGACGGTTTCCCGCCTACTCCCTTAGCAGGGGAGCGCCTTCGACCACTCGGCCACGTCTCCGCCGACGGGTATAGCCGTGCAAGCGACGGAAATACAAGGCCAATTCCTGCACCACCGGAAATTTTTGCCGGATTGGGCGAAGCCCTTGAAAACGCTTGGAATCGCTTGGGTCTGCACCCGCTTGGGCAAAGGCGTGGTCGCTATGTCTTGCTGTTGGATTTTCAAGAACCATGCGTGGATTCGCGTTCTGCTTCGATTTGGTTTCGCTGAACCAACGTCGGTTGGCCTTAGAATGTACGCGCGGCCAGAGTACGCAATCGGACACAAAAATTTGGGCGAGCCAGGTGCGGTAGGGAACTGCATCTGCAAAATGATGGGTGTCGCAAACGGCTGAACCAATTGGAGAGGTTGCCTGCCTTTGGCGTTGGAACGCGCTCTGCTGGATCACCAGTGCCAGGTGATATGAGTTGCAGAAACGGCCGTTTCTTTTGACTGAACTCGGCGGCTCAGCTTCTCCGCTGAACAGGCATAAGAACAGAAAACTTGCCAATTACATGCCAATGGATGCATATTTGCTAAGATTTTAGTCATTTTGATTGATCCAAAAAAACAGTTTCAGAGGCTGGCCGGGCAGTGAGCGCATCCGCGCTCTACAGTAACCTTTGGGGGAAGGGCTGGCATTTTGGCTTGGTTGAAGATTGTTCTGGTTGGTTTTTTCGTTCTTTGCGTTCCTGCCCTCAGTTGGGCAAATATCGGAACCGTAATCAGCGTGAAACAGGGGGCGGACGTGACCCGTGGCGGCAAAACGCTGCCCCTGCGTAATGGGATGGAGGTGTTGTCCGGCGACTCGATCGTCACGGATGCGAATGGCGTGGTTCAGCTTGTCTTTGTGGATGACACGAAGATCGCGGTTGGTCCCAATGCGCGGATGGTTCTGGACGTGAAGATGTTGCGCGGCAACCGCAAGGCTAAAAGCTTTGCTGTCGAGGCGCTGGGTGGAAGCTTCCGGTTCATCTCGGGCAAAAGCAGGAAAGGCGCCTACTCCATCAAGACGCCGACGGCCACCATGGCGGTGCGGGGCACGGTATTTGACATGTGGATCGCGCCGGGAAACCAAAGCGCGATGCTCGTGCTGCACGGCACGGTTCAGATGTGTGGCCTCGGCGGCTCTTGCCGATCAACGGGTCGGATTTGCAGCTTGTATGCAACCAGCCAGCGTGGTGCGGTCGGGCGCCCGGTCGATCAGGCGATGTATGACAAGGCCGTGGTCAGCGGTTTTCCTTTCATTCAGTCGCAGAAAGACCTCAAGCCGCCTTTGCAGGTGGATGTCGAAGGGTGCTCGGGTGAATCCCAACCTGCGCCGCGCGCAAAATCGGACGCGCCCGAACCGCGCCGGTCCGCTCCGCCGCA
The DNA here is from genome assembly GCF_059613385.1 of Ruegeria sp. BHSA162. NCBI lineage: Bacteria > Pseudomonadati > Pseudomonadota > Alphaproteobacteria > Rhodobacterales > Roseobacteraceae > Ruegeria > Ruegeria sp. BHSA162. The sequence continues at coordinate 8,131 of NZ_JBXWSK010000072.1, read as the reverse complement.
GAGGCAGGTCAAGGCAGCGGTTGCCGCGCCGCCCGAACAACCGGATCCGGTCGGGCAGTTCGACAGGCCGGGCGACCGGCCCGAAACTGTCGATGATCGGCGGGATACTGGCGGCGGTGTCTTTGGGTCCGGCGGCGATGGCTAGAGCGTTGTCCATGTCGTTGCCGGCGAGCAGAGGTTGACGTGAGTGTCAGGCAGCACGAGAAAGCCGGACGGCGCCGTGCTTTTCGGCTGGTGGGCCTGGGTCTGATCCTGTTTGGTTGTCTGCTGCGGGTACTGGACCCTTATCCGGTCCGCATGTCCCGGCTGATCTTTTTCGACGTGTTGCAGCGGTTGTCCCCGCGCGCCTTCGATCCCGATTTGCCGGTCCGGGTCGTCGATATCGACGAAACGTCGCTCGAGAATTGGGGCCAATGGCCCTGGCCCCGGACCCTGTTGACGCAGATGGTCGAGCGTTTGGGCGAGTATGGCGCCGCTTCAATCGCTTTTGACATGTTGTTCGCCGAGCCCGATCGGTACTCACCGTCGCGGCTGCTGAGTGATCCGGCCCTAGCTGACATTCTCAGCGCCAAAAAGGAAGCCGCCCAGCTGGACAATGACATCTTGTTCGGGGCCGAGGTTTCGAACTGGCCCGTCGTGATGGGTGTGGCGGCGCGATTGACCGGAGGGGATCAGGACATTGCCCCGAAGGCCGGGATCGTGGAGATCGGCGAAAACCCGGCCGCCGGGCTGGTGTCCGTGCCCCACTGGACTCCGCTGGCGCCACCGCTGGACCGGGATGCAACCGGGATCGGCGGTGTGAATGTTTCACCTTTGGGCGGCACGGGCGTGGTGCGTCGGGTTCCGGTGTTGTGGCAGGGGCCAAGCGGTGTTCTGCCCGGACTTGGGCTGGAGGCTCTGAGGGTCGCGACGGGCGAGCCGGTGATCTTCATCGAAGGGGCTCAGGGCGAGGCCGGCATCGTGCTGTCGGTCGAATTGGCGGGTCTGGTCCTGCCCACAACGGAAAACGGAGAGGTCTGGGTCAGGTACAGACCGGATGATCCCGGGCTCTACCTGTCGGCCAATGACATACTGCAATCCGCAGATGATCCGGTTCTGCGCAGCCAGATCGAAGGCCGGATCGTATTGATCGGAACGTCGGCGGCAGGTCTGTTCGACATGCATCAGACTGCGTTGGGAGAGTCCGTTCCAGGCGTCTCCATCCACGCCCAAGTCATCGAGCAGGCGCTGCTGGGCGACATGCTGACCCGGTCGGATGTCACCGCCGCCCTCGAGCTTCTGGCTTTCATCATCCTTGGAGTCGTCGTCACGGTCGTCATGTCCAGTTTTGGAGCCGTTGCCTCGTTCATGGCCGGCGGCATCGCGGCGGCCGTGGTTGTCGGGGTCAGTTGGTTGGCGTTTCAGAACCAGTCCGTACTGTTCGATGCAACCTTCCCGCTTGCCGGCGGGATGGCCAATTTCGGGCTGTTGTCCGGTTATCTGTTCATATCGACCGAGCGGGAAAAGCGGGTGATCCGGCGGATCTTCTCGCACTATGTCGCGCCCGAGATCCTGGACGAGATGGATGCAACCGGACACCAACTGCAACTGGGCGGTGAAACGCAGGAAATCACGGTCATGTTCTCGGACATTCGCGGGTTTACACCGTTGTCCGAGCGGGTGTCGGCCACAGACCTGGTCGCGCTGCTCAATGAACTGTTCTCGGTCATCGGAGACCGGATCCTGCACGAAAAAGGCACCATCGACAAATTCATCGGGGATGCGGTCATGGCGTTCTGGAACGCGCCGGTTCCGGTGGAGCGGCACCCACTTCTGGCGGCGCAGGCTGCGTTGCAGATGCGGCGAGCTCTGGCCGAGTTCAATGCTTCGGACACGATGCGCGGGCATCCTCCGATCGCATTGGCGACAGGATGTGCCACGGGAATGGCCTGCGTCGGCAACATTGGCTCGCGGCGGCGATTCAACTACACGGTGATCGGAGATGTGGTCAACGTCGCCGCTCGAATCGAGCAGAGTTGCCGCCAGGTCGAATATGACATCCTGATCTCAAGCTCAGTCTCGCAGGCTGCTGGCGCCGATCTCGCGATGCTCGAAGCCGGGCTTGTTCATCTGAAAGGCAAGACCGAACTGGAGCCGTTATTTGCTTTGGTCGGTGACAGCGTGTTGGCCCATAGCGCGGATTTCCGGAAGCTGCAGGAGATGCATCAGGATCTGATCATTGCGATACGTGCACGGCGGGCTCACGACGAAATACAGCGCTTGAGCGAAGCCTGCAGCGCCCAAGCAGGCTTGGTCGAACCGGGCCTGCGCGCGTTCTATGCGGCCTTGCCGGGACGGTCGGCTGATTTCCGGTTCGACATCCGCTCGGGCCAGGCGATGTTCAGTCATCATGGCAACGTGCACCGGTTTCCCGGATGACAGGGACCCGTTACGGGCCGCAGAGTCAAAACGGGCCGTGCCTTTTTCAAAGGCACGGCCCGTTTCGATCGGACAGGGTTCTCAGTCTCGCCCCCTCGAATACTATCTACAAAATCACGAACTAAAACTTCGATACATTCGAGACTGATCCACATTCCCAATCGGGATGACACATTGATGCCCGATTTCAACCGGGGCGACAGTGAAGCAGTTCACATTCGCAGAAACTTTTTTACAAATTTCTCCACTCGAAGAATCCGGGCCCGGCACGGTGCAGCAGTTCTGCCGCCACGGCCCGGCCCATTTCCGCTGCGTCCTCCGTCAAACCGGTCTGGCTTTCGGTGATGGCATCCGATCCATCCGGGCGCAGGACCTCGCCGCGTAGGCGCAACTGCCCATCCGCAAGTTCGGCCAGACCGGCAATCGGAGTTTCGCAGGACCCGTCCAGCGCGGCCAGCAACGTGCGCTCGGCCGCCAGACGACAGGCCGTTTCAGAGTGATGAATGGCTTCCAGCATCTCGGCGGCCCGATGGTCGTCCGCGCGGCGCTCGATGCCAATCGTACCTTGTGCGATGGCCGGCAGCATGTCGTCGGGCGAGATCGCGGTGGCAGGGACGTCCTGCATGTTCAGGCGGCGGATGCCGGCCATGGCCAGAAACGTGCATTCGGCCACGCCATCAGCCAGCTTCTTCAGCCGGGTCTGCACGTTGCCCCGGAACTCGACCACGTTCAGATCGGGTCGGCGGTGCAGCAACTGGGCCCGCCGCCGCAGCGACGAGGTGCCGACGACCGCGCCTTCGGGCAGGTCATGGATCGAGCTGAGGCGGGGCGAGATGAAGGCATCGCGCACGTCCTCGCGCGGCAGGAACGTGTCCAGCACCAGCCCCTGCGGCTGTTCGACGGGCATGTCCTTGGTCGAGTGCACGGCGATGTCGATGTCGCCACCCAGCATCGCCTCTTCGATTTCCTTGGTGAACAGGCCCTTGTTGCCGATCTCTTTCAACGGGCGGTCCGCGTCGATCATGGCGCGGTTGTCGCCGGTGGTCTTGATCACCACGATCTCGAACGCCTGTTCCGGCAGATCGAAGGCATCGCACAGCCGCTGACGGGTTTCGTGGGCCTGGGCCAGCGCCAGCGGCGAACCACGGGTGCCGATCTTTAGCGGCGATGCGGGGGTGGGCAGGGTCAAAGTCATGGGCACAGCTTTAGTCGCGTCACATTGCCCTGACAATGGGGGCCACGCTTGACATTTTGCCGCTGAAGGCGGACCCGTTGCGCAAACCGGAATAGTGGGGGCTGACATGGCCGAGAACAAGAAACTGCTGCGGGCGCTGGCGGGCGAGGTACTGGACACGCCGCCGATCTGGATGATGCGACAGGCCGGACGCTATCTGCCGGAATACCGCGCGACGCGGGAACAGGCGGGCGATTTCCTGTCGCTGTGCTACACCCCCGATCTGGCGGCGGAGGTGACACTGCAGCCGATCCGCCGCTATGGGTTCGATGCCGCGATCCTGTTTGCCGACATCCTGCTGGTGCCGCAGGCGTTGGGCGCCGATCTTTGGTTCGTCACCGGCGAAGGGCCGCGCCTGTCGACGATCACGCGGCGATCGGATTTCGACGCCTTGAAACCCGTTGATGCGATCCACGAGACCTTGTCGCCCGTCTATGAAACCGTGCGCATCCTGTCGCGCGAGTTGCCGTCCGAGACGACTCTCATTGGCTTTGCCGGCGCCCCGTGGACCGTTGCGACCTATATGATCGCCGGGCGTGGCACCCCTGATCAGGGTCCTGCCCACGCCCTGCGCGAGGAAAACACCGCTCTGTTCGAGGCGTTGCTGGACCGGATCACTGCGGCCACGATCGAATATCTGTCGGCTCAGATCGAAGCGGGGGCCGAGGTGGTCAAGATTTTCGACAGCTGGGCCGGGTCGCTGAAAGGTGAGGCTTTCACCAAATACGCGGTCCAGCCGTGCCGGATCATCACCCAGGCGCTCAAGGAACGCCATCCGGGCATTCCGGTCATCGGTTTCCCGCGTGAGGCGGGCGAGGGCTATGTCGGCTTCGCGAAGGCCACCGGTGTCGATTGCGTGGCGCTGGACAACTCGGTTGCGCCGGAATGGGCGGCCGAACATGTGCAGGTGGATGGCTGCGTGCAAGGCAACCTGGCCTCGTCTCACATGGTGACCGGCGGGCAGGCCCTGGTGGATGAGACCCGCCGCATCCTGCGTGCCTTTTCCAACGGGCCGCATATTTTCAATCTGGGACACGGGATCACACCGGATGCCGACCCGGAGAATGTGCAGCTGATGATCGACACGGTGCGCGGCGGATAGGCGGCGTGGGAGGGGGCCAGCCCCCTCTTGGCCGTTGGCTAGATGAAGGATGTGTCAGGTCTTTTTGAGAGCCTGAAGTTCGTTCAGAATTTCGGTCGTGTGTTGGCCGCGGGCCGGGCTGGGTTTCGGCTGCCATTGGTGGGTGGAGAAGCGCGGGGCGGCGGCGGCCTGCAGGGTGCCGTCTGTTTCTCGCCAGGTTTGGCGGGCGGTGTTCATCGGATGGGTTGCGGCCTCGTCGGGGCTGAGCACCGGGGCGACGCAGGCGTCTGAGCCTTCGAACAGTTTGGCCCAATGGTCGCGCGGTTTGGTTGCGAAGAGTTCCGCCAGGCGTCGGGTCAGGTCGGGCCAGCGCGTGCTGTCGTATTGTTGCTGGAACGCCGGGTCTTGGGATAGGTCCAGGATTTCCAGGAATTGGGCGTAGAATTTCGGCTCAAGACATTGGACCGAAACAAAGCCGCCATCCGCGCAGGCGTAGGTACGGCTCCAATGCGGGCCGTCCAGCAGGCTCTGGCCGCGCGTGTCGGACAGGTTGCCGGTCTGGCGCAGGCTCATCAGCAGGTTCATCATATGCGCGGACCCGTCGTAGATGGCGGCGTCGACCACCGTGCCTGTGCCCGTTGTGCGCGCGTTCAGCAGCCCGGCCAGTATGCCGGTGACCAGATACATCGCGCCCCCGCCGATATCGCCGACCAGCGTGGCCGGGGTCATCGGCTCGGCGCCCGGTGGTGAGCCGTACCAGAGTGCCCCCGACAGCGCGATGTAGTTCAGATCATGTCCTGCGGTGTCGGCAAGCGGGCTGTCCTGGCCCCAGCCGGTCATGCGGCCATAGACCAGCGCCGGGTTCAGGGCGTGGCAGGCTTCGGGCCCCAGGCCCAGCTTCTCCATCACGCCGGGGCGGAAGCCTTCGATCAACGCATCGGCGGTTTCGATCAGGCGCCGGGCGGTTTCGAGGTCGTCGGGGTCCTTGAGGTCGAGCGCGATCGAGCGCTTGCCCCGGTCCAGCACGGATCGGTCCGGCATGCCGGGTGTGACGGCGCCCCCCTTGCGGTGGATGGTCACGACATCGGCCCCCAGATCCGCCAGCATCATGGCGGCGAACGGGCCGGGGCCGAGACCCTCGATTTCGACAACACGGATTCCGTTCAGCATGAGCAGCACTCCCTCGCGGCGATGCTGGCCGGGACCCAGCAGGAATGCAAGACCGACCGGCGGCGACGCGGCGTCTGGCATCGGTCTGATCCGGAACGGGAAAAACCAACAAACACATCGGAATACTTGCCAGCTTGGGGCCAGCGGCGTAGCGTGCTGTCCGGGGTGGATCAGCGAGGGGTAGGATGCGTCTTTGGATCACGATCAGTGCCGCCATGGTCTTGGCGGTTCTGGTGGCAATCATCCTTCTGCTGCACCCGCCCGGCGACCTGCGCATGGCAGCCGGACCGGCGGGTGGTGCCTATATCGAAGTGGCGCAGGACTATTCCGATATCCTTGCCGAGGATGAGATTCGGCTCGAGATCGTCGAAACCGCAGGGTCTGTCGAAAATGCGCGTCTCCTGGAAGACGGGGCTGTGGATGTGGCCTTCTTGCAGGGCGGCATCGAAGTTGACCCGGATCGGGCGCAGGCCATCGGGACAGTGTTTTTCGAGCCGATGATTTTCATGGCGCGCGAGGATGCCTGGATTCCGCCCAATCCCGCGCTGTGGCGTGGGTTGAGCATCAACAGCGGTGCACCCGGGTCCGGCACCGCGGACGCATTCCGCGACTTCGAACGCGCTGTCGGGCTGGCCCAAGAGGATAACGTGCATGTTGCACTGCCCTATGACCAGGCGGCCGACGCCTTGTTGGACGGAACGTTGGACATCGCCGTTTTTGTCGCCCCGATCGAAGCTCCCTACCTGCTGGCCGCGTACGAGGTGCCTGGACTGAAGGTGCTGAACCTTGAACATGTCGAGGCGATTTCGCGTCGTTTGTCCTATGCCACCGTGGTGACCGTACCGACCGGAGGCATGTCGCTGAACCCGGTTCTGCCGCCGCGCCCGGTAGATCTGATCGCTCTCGAGGCGCGGCTGGTCGTGCGGCCGGGACTGCATCCGGCGTTGGTCAATCGACTAACGATGGCGGCGATCGCCCTGCACGAGGCTCAGGGCATCATTAATGACCCCGGGGCCTTTCCGGGGATCGAAGGGACCGCATTGCCCCTCAACAACACCGCACGGCAGCTGATACTTGAAGGGCCATCCACCTGGCATGATTGGTTGCCTTATTGGGTGGCGGCGCAGGTCAATCGGGTTTTCCTTTTGTTCCTGCCGTTCTTTTTCATCGTCCTTCCGCTGGTCCGGTTGTTGCCGCGCATCTACGCCTATTTCCAACGATGGCGTGTCTGGCAGCACTACCCGGAAATTCGTCTGATCGAACAGGACCTGGCCGACAACCCTTCCGCGGAAGACCTCGTGCGGATGCAAGGCCAATTGCAGGTGCTGGACGAAAAGCTGGCGGACCTACGGCTGCCAGCGGCCTACAGGCAAGGGCAGTATGATGCCCGTCTGCATCTGGAACTGGTGCAGAAACGGATTTCCGACATGCGGGCTCAGGATTCCGGGGGCGGCGGGTAATGTGTGGAACACGGTTGCCGCAACGGCAGTTCGTGGATAGGTCTTTGGTCGAATATCAGACATTTCAAGAAAGGGGGGTGCTCCCATGCAAATGAGTGACACGCGTGAAATTCAGGCGGCGCCGTCCGATGTCTATGCGGCCCTGCTGGACCCCGAGGTGCTGAAAGCCTGCGTGCCCGGTGCGCAAGAGGTTTCGGGCAATCCGACGGACGGTTACGAGGCGACCGTGGTGCAGAAGGTCGGGCCGGTAAAGGCCACGTTCAAAGGCACCGTCACGATGTCCGACATGGTTGAGGGTCAAAGCCTGACCATCGCCGGTGAGGGCAAAGGCGGGGCGGCGGGTTTTGCAAAGGGCAGCGCCAGTGTCACGTTCAGCGCCAGTGACAGCGGTGGAACGGTTCTGGCCTATGACGTGGATGCCAAGGTTGGCGGAAAGCTGGCGCAGCTAGGCAGCCGTTTGATCGACGGCTTTGCCAAAAAGATTGCTGACCAGTTCTTCTCGAACCTTCAGCAGCATTTCGAAGGCCCTGCAGAGCCGGAAGAGGGCGGCGAAGACACTCCCGAAGGGGAAAAGAAAGGCTGGCTGGGTCGCCTGACCGGGCGCGAGTGAAACCTGCGTTTGTGCGCAGAGGACTGTGCGAATTTGGTCTGTTCGGCAATCCTCTGGCGCGATACTGTCCCGGCCAGAACTGGGAAAACGCATGACGACAATTCTTTCGATCAAGGATCTGCGCAAAACCTATGCCGGCGGGTTCGAAGCGCTGAAAG
>NZ_JBXWSK010000071.1:0-17020 GCF_059613385.1 Ruegeria sp. BHSA162 | reverse complement strand
GTAGCTCAGTTGGTTAGAGCAGCGGAATCATAATCCGCGTGTCGGGGGTTCAAGTCCCTCCTCCGCTACCACTTTCCTGAAATCCTCGAGTTTGGCCTTGGGCCGCGCCCGCTGAGCCAGTCGCGGTTATCATCGACAGCGCCAATGCCCTCATGCCACTCATCTGCATCAAGCGGATCGGACAAACGGCCTGTTCCCTCCTCCAATGATAAACCCCGCAGGTTTGACTTTGGATCGCCGGCCCTATCACATTCAAATCTAGGATAATGATAGCCAAACAGGCACAAGCGGGAGGAACAGTGATGAAACGCCTATACCTTGGAGTGGTCTGTGCCCTCAGTTTCGCTTGGCCGGCGGCGGCCCAGGATGAAAAACCAGCTCAAACACTGTTCACCAACGTGCATGTCTTCGACGGCACAAGCGAACAACGCATCGAAAACGCCAGTGTGCTGGTCGAAGGGAACCTGATCAAAACGGTTTCGACCGAAGCGATCAACGCCCCAGACGCCACGGTGATTGAAGGCGAGGGGCGCACACTGACACCCGGGTTCATCGAGAACCACGCGCATCTCATGTTGATGGGGCCAAGTCTCAGCGCCATGGAAGCCAATTCGACATGGGAGGATTTCGGAATCCATGCGACGCGGATGGCCGAAATGTATCTGATGCAGGGGTTCACGACGGTCAGGGATGCCGGCGGGGCCAATGGTGGACTTCGACGGGCTATCGACTCGGGTCAGATTCCCGGGCCACGCTATTATCCGTCGGGAGCCTTTCTAAGCACGCGTGGAGGCCACGCCGACTTTGGCAACTTCACCGCACCTCCGGGGACGGACACCAATTTCAGCCGCCTGAACATGGCACAGGAAATCAGCGGCGTTGACGACGTTTACAAATTCGGACGCAACAACTTCCGGATGGGCGCGACGCAGCTCAAATTCATGCAATCGGGCGGTGTCGTTTCGGCCTTCGACCCTTGGCAGTTGCTGGCCGGATCGCCAGAGGAGATCAAGGCCGCCGTGCAGGTCGCGAATGAATATGGCAGCTATGTCATGGCGCATTCCTATCGGAAGGAAGCAATTCTGGGTGCGCTCGAAGCGGGTGTGATGTCCATCGAACACGGATTTTCGTTCGACTGCGAAATCGCTGAAAAGATGAACGAAATGGGCGCGTATATCACGACCAATCTCACAGCGTTCGATCCCGGCCTTCTGGATATTCCGGCGGTCAAGAACCAACCATCGAGCCTTGCCAAGGCAATCTCGGCTTCGGCGACGTTCGAGAACTACATCCCGAACATGAAGGAATGCCCGGTCAAGCGCGGGTTCCAGACAGATTGCGTGGGCACAGTCGAGGCCTGCAACATCCAGATCGCGTATGAAAAACACCTGAACAACGAATTCTTCGGTCCCTATCAATCAATGGTCACACTGACCTCGATCGGAGGCGAGATTGCCCAGTTGTCCGGCGATTTCACCAATCCCTACACCGCCGGTAAGCTTGGAGTGATCGAGGAAGGCGCTTATGCGGACATTCTGCTGATCGACGGCAACCCGCTCGAAGATTTCTCGGTCGTGGGTACAGGCGATCAGTGGTTCGGTGCGGACCCGCGGCCTGACAGCCCCGAGACCATCCGCCTGATCATGAAGGATGGCGTGATCTACAAAAATACGCTCAACTAGGGCCATGATGAGGATTCGCGGTCGGGACCGCCATGACAAGCCCGCCTTTCTGAACTCCGTCCGAACTCTGCTGATTGCGGCGACGCTCAGCTTGGGTACGGGCGCGCCCACTTGGGCCGGCCTCTCGGTTGGTTGGGACGATCTGCCCGATCCGACCGTCCAGACCTTTGAGGACCCCTATCGCGACCTGAGCCCCGAACAGTTCGACGACGTCCTGTTCGTCGTTCGGCTGCGTGGCCGGCTGCAGCAGGATGTCGGCACGGACGAGGACCGCCAGAAGTGGCAGGAGCTTCTGCACGAGACCGAGGATGCGCTAGCCGCGGGCGGTGTCGACGTGGACTGGCTGCTGGGTCAACGCCAGGTCGTGACCGAACGCAGGGAAAAAGCAGCCACGCTTGGCAACCCCTTGTATGACGGGCAAGAGGTCACGCTGTCCGGTTTCGCCATTCCGGCTCCTGCGGACGCGGACGGGCGATCCGTTGTCTATCTGGTGCCCGAACGGGGCATGTGCAGTCATATGCCGCCGCCGCCGCCGAACCAGATGATCCGTGTGATGCTGGATGCCGACTGGGTTCCCAGCTATGTCCACGAACCCGTCCGCCTGACGGGACGTCTGACGATTTCGCCGACCGATCACCAGATGGTCGTGGTCGACGGGCTGATGCCGATGCGCGCCACGTTCCAATTGGAGGCAGACAAGGTCGAGACGCTCCAGAACCGCACCGACGGGCTGGAGTGGAGCGAGGACGCGACAGATCTTCTTCGGGCCGCGGGGCGGCGCAAAACCGGTGGTCAGGCGGCCTCGGAATGATCCGGCGGATTGCGCTGGTGCTGGCGGCCCTTGTCTGGGCTTCGGGTGCGGTCGCTCAGGGATTGTCAGGTCCCTCGTCGGTGAATGCCGAGCTTGAGCCCGGAGACGGCTTGACCGATCCGCAATTCCGGTCGGATTTTCCGCGCAATATCGCGCCTGGATGGTTTGCCTGGAAGGATCGTCTGGCCGAAGACGGGTTCCGTTTCAACATTGACTATCTGGCCCTTGGGCAAACGACGGATGCCGACCTGGGCGCCGGTGAAGCCGCCAGCGGAATTGCCCGTTTCTATGGCAGCTGGCAGGCAACCGAACAGGGTTCGTTGACCTTCAAGGTCGAACACCGGCACAGCTATACCGATGTCGCACCGCAGTTTCTGGGCTTGGACGGAGGCGCGCTTTCGATCACAGGAACCGCCTTCAACGACACGGGTTTGCTGCTGACCAACCTGTTCTGGTCGCAGCGGGCCGCGGACGGGTCGTGGACGCTGCAATTCGGTCAGATCGACGTGACCGACTTCGTCGACATCTATGGCCTTGTCAGTCCCTATAGCGGTTTCCAGAACCTGTCGTTCAACACCAATCCGACGATAAACGCCCCCAACCCCGGGCTGGGTCTTGCCGGGGGCGTGCGGCTGGGTAGCAATTTCTATGCTGTGGCCAGTGTCGCTGACGCAAACGCCGATCCGTCCGATCCGAACTTCGACGTTTTCAGCGACGGCAACCTCTTCAAATCGCTCGAACTGGGCTACACGTCGGGCTTTGATCGGATCTATTTCGACAACATCCATCTGACACTTTGGCACGCGGATGCAGCCGATGACGGCAGCCGGGCCGAAGACTACGGCGCGGCCTTCTCCGCCGCGTGGTTCGTGGGCAATCAATGGATGCCGTTCCTGCGCGCCGGCGCGGCAAAGGGAACGGCGGCGCTGTATGATCGGTCCCTGTCAGCCGGCATCGGGTACTACGGCCGGAACACCGATCTGGCTGGGCTGGGGCTGAACTGGGCCGAAGCCCGTGGCATCGACGGCGATCAGTTCACCCTCGAGGCTTTTTACCGTTTTTCGATTTCTCCCGGCCTGCAGATCACGCCGTCGGTGCAGTTCATCTCGAACCCACTGCTGAACCCCGGCCAGGACAACGTGGCCCTGTTCGGCCTTCGGACAAGGCTCGTGTTCTGACGCTGGCCGGGTCTGCCCACTTGAGGCAATGCAACCCATGGAAGGACACTCGATGAAGCCACTGATGACTGCGGCCGCAACCGCCCTGGCAATCGCCACCCCCCTTCACGCCAGCGAAGAAAGCAAGACCTGGGACGCATCGGAGGAAGCCAGGCAGTTCGTGCACGACACGATCGTACTGGGCATGCTGGCCAGCCCCTACGGAACCGGCTGGACCGAAGACGAACAACTGCACACCTATTTTCAACGCGCCCGGGACAACGGCATCACCGGCCATGAAATGACATTGGCCGCCGCTGACATGTCGTTCGACACGTTGCTTGAACAGCACTATCACTTCCGCGCCGCCATGGCGCAGCAGCCCGAGAGTTATCTGATCGTGAATGAAACACGCGATATCGAGGCCGCGCATGCTCAGGGCAAGACGGCTGTGATCTGGAACAGCCAAACGGCAACGGTTCTGGATGGCGACCTCAAGAAGATGGCCCTGCTCAAGGACATGGGCATCAAAAGCATGATCCTGGCCTACAACGACATTTTCCGAACCGGTTCAGGGCAGTTGGCAGCTTACAACGGACGGGACATCGGTCTGACCCCATGGGGCAAATCCGTGATCGATGAGATGGTGCGCTTTGGCATCCTGCTGGACCTTAGCCACACCGGGTCGAAAACGGCCAACGACGCGATGGACTACATGGATGAGAACTATCCCGGCGTGCCCTATGTCTACACCCACTCGGTTCCGGCGGGGCTCTACGCGAATGAGCCCAACGCCACGACCAAGGGCTGTTACCGAGCCATCCCGGACGACGAGGCGCTGCGGGCAGCCAAGTCCGGAGGTTACATTTCGCCCACATTCACAGAATGGATGATGGACGGGGTATGGCCCGAAGACATCTCACCCAAACAAGCCGCCGATATGATCGACTATTATGTCCAACTTGTCGGCGTCGACCATGTCGGGATCGCGACGGACGACATGTTTTCAACCGAACTTGTCGTTCAGTTCGCGACTGCGAATGCCAGCATGTATGACGACGGTGGCTACATGATTGACGCGTTCAACAAAGGTGCAACCGGGAATGGTGAATTGGCCAAGATCCTTGCCGCGATAACCGACGATCTATGGGCGCGGGGCTATTCAAACGAGGACCTCGCCAAAATCTACGGCGGCAACAAAATGCGCGTCTATGCCCAGGTCTGGGAGGGCAAGCCGCCCGAGCGGTTCTTGCAGGAATACCCTGAACGCCTGCGGATGAGGCAGGAGTTCCAGAACCTGTTCCACTCGCGCTAGTCCCCGTCCGGTCGTTGAATCTCTGACAAGGTGCTGACACCGATCTGGGCCATGGCGATGTCCATCTCCTCGGACAGCACCGCCCACAACCGGTGCAAACCGGCCTCGCCGCCCGCCGCGACGGCGAATTGCAGGATCCGCCCGAAGAACAGGAAATCGGCACCAGCCATGAGCGCCTTGAGCGCATCTTCGCCGGACCGCAGGCCACTGTCATAAAACAGCGGATAGTTGTCGCCGACCGCAGCGCGGATCTGCGGCAGGACCGAGATCGGCGCGGGCGCGCTCTCCAACTGGCGGGCGCCGTGGCTCGAGACCTGGATGGCATCGACTCCGGCAGCCTTCAGTGCAACCGCGTCTTCGACGTCCAGCACGCCCTTGACCACCAGCTTGCCCGGCCACCGGTCGCGCAACCTTGCCAGCGTGTCCCAATCGGCCATTGCACGGCTTTCGGTGCGGTCGAACGCGAACCCCTCCATCAGGAAATTCGCCATCTGCGGTTTGCCCTTCAGCAAGGTCGAGATCGACCAGCGCGGGTGCAGCGCGAAATCCAGAAACTGCCACGGCCCGACCCGGAACGGCATACGGAAGCCGTGGCGCAGTTCGCGCGGGCGGCGGCCGACTTCGGGCACGTCAACCGTCAGGATCAGAGTCTTGTAGCCCGCGGCCCTTGCCCGATCGACCAGCTTGAACGTGCCGTTGCCATCGCCGCTGAAATACAGCTGAAACCAGGCATGGCCCCGGGCCTCTTCGATCAGCGCCTCCATCGGTGTCGAGGCCACCGTGGAAACGCCCAGCGGCACCCCGTATTGCGCCGCCAGCCGCGCCAGCATCAGGTCGGCGCCCGGAGCTGACAGGTTGCACATGCCCATTGGCGCGATGCCGAAGGGCCTGTCGGCTGGTTGCCCGAATACGCGGGTTGCCAGTGACCGGCTACTAACATCGCGCAGGATCCGGGGCTGAAGGGTCATGGCGTCCAGCGCCGCGCGGGTGCGCCGGGTCCCAGCCTCGGACCCGGCGGCCCCGTCAATATAGTCGAACACCATCCACGGCAGACGCCGCCGGGCCAACCGGCGGGCATCTTCGGCGCTGTGGATGGCGCTTGCGCCCATCAGGCCTGAACGGCCTTCATGAAGCGGTCGCGGATGACGACCGGGTCCATCGTGATCGGCGGCATCTTGGCGTTGCCGCTTTCACATTTGCTGACGATGATGGTCATCTGGCGGGCGTCCAGCGCCTCTTGCAGCACGCGGCCGGTCTCTTCGGCCTGGCATTCGATCACGCGCTCGCAGCCCGCCGCCTCGGCCATCTTGGCCAGCGAGGTCTTCTGCCCCGCATAGGTCGGCTGATCTCCGGTCGAGCCGTACGAGCCGTTGTCGATGATCAGCAGGATGTAGTTGTCGGCCACGTTGTTGGCGATGGTCGGCAGCGTCCCCAGATTGGTCAGGATCGAGCCGTCGCCGTCGATGACGATCACCGGTTTCGGCTGGGACAGCGCCAGCCCCAGACCGATGCTCGAGGCCAGGCCCATCGTGCCCAGCATGTAGAAATTGGTGGGCTGATCGTCGATGGCATGCAGTTCCTGGCTGGGGATGCCGATATTGCACACGACCAGTTGGTCACGCAGGATCGGGGCGATTTCCTTCAGGGTTTCAGAACGGATCATTGGTCGCCATAGCCTCCCCAGAAATTGGCGTCGGTCAGGATCGCGACGGGCTTGTTGCACATGAAGGTGTATTTCAGGATCGCGTCCAGTTCGGCCACGTCTTCCTGATGGTGGAAATGGTAGGTCGGGATGTGCATCTGCGCCAGCAGGGCCTTGGTGTGAGCGGCCATCTCGACCTGGCAGGCGATGGGCTCGCGCAGTTCGCCCCGGTACGAGATCAGCATTGGCAGCGGCATCCGGTAATACTGAATCAGCGTCGCCAGCGTGTTGATCGTGACCCCGATCGCGGTGTTCTGCATGATGATCGCGGGGCGCTTGCCGCCCATCCAGGCCCCGGCGCACAGGCCCATGCCTTCGTCCTCTTTGTTCGAGGGGATGTGGTAGATGGAGTCGTGGGCGTCGATCTCGGCGATGACGCCGGCCAATTGCTTGCACGGCACCGTGGTGACGAACGAGATGTCGTTGGCCACCAGATCTTCGGTGATCTTCTTGTCTATGTTCATGTCGAAACTTCTGTTCCTGGGTTGGGGCGCCGAGGGCGCGATGGACGGGTCAGGCCCTGCGGTGGACGTGGACGGCACATTTTGCATGCCGCACCACGCGCGACGCGGTGGAGCCAAGGAAATAATCGGTCAGTCCGGGACGGTGCGAGCCGATGACGACGCAATCGAACCCGTGGTCGTTGGCATAGTCGATGATCGTGCGCGCGGTGTGGCCTTTGACCAGTTCGGGCTTTACGCCCGTAATGCCTTCCAGCTTGTTCATCAGGACTTCGCGGGCGCGGGCAAAGCCATCGGCCACGGCATCTTTGTCCAGATAGACGCTGACCGAGCCCTGCGGCATCTCATAGACATGCAGCGCCACGATCTCGGCGGATCCGCCGCCCAAGGCGCGGGCAATCTCGAGCGTTTGTGGCGAAATGCCGTGGTCAAGCGCCATGGGGACAAGAATTTTCTTATACATGGTTACCTCCAGTTCCGGGCGGTCAGGCCCACGGGGACAGCACGATTTTCGGAACCGCGACCTCACCCGAGCGTAACTGGGCAAAGGCCCGGGCGCCATCGGCCAGATCGCGTTCTTCGATCCAGTCCAGAGGGCCCAGAGCGCCGTCAAAGATGGCCTGCGCGGTCTGACGGAAATCCTGCGCGGTATAGGTGTAGGTTCCGATGAAGGTGATCTCTTGCAGGGTCATGCGTCGCACGTCCAGCCCGCCGGCGTCCTCGCCCAGGCCCACATGCGCGATCACTCCGCCGGGTTGGGCCCGTTCCGAGGCAACCGCACGGGTGGCGGCAAAACCCACGGCGTCGACCACGATCGGAAATTCGCCTTGCGCTTCGGGTGCGACCTTGGCGCAATCCAGCCTTTGCAGGAACTTACGCCGCAGGTCGTTGGGTTCGACGATGGTCACATCCACGACATCCATCGCCCGCAGCGCCAGCGCCGCCGCAAGGCCAATCGCCCCACCCCCGATCACCAGCGCACGACGCTCCATCGCCGGGTGCAGCGCCTCGAGCGCAAGGCGCGCGGCATGCCAGCTGACGGCCAGCGGCTCGGCCAAGGCGGCTTTGGCGAAGGGCACGTGATCCGGCACCTCGACCAGATTATCCCAGGGCATCGAAACATATTGAGCAAAGGCGCCTTCACGCGGGGGCATCGAGATGATCTGACGGTCGGGGCACAGGTTTTCCCGCCCCGCTTGGCAGGCCGGGCACTGCCCACAATTTACAAGCGGATTGATCGTGACCCGCGTTCCGTCTTTGGGGCCGCCGATCACTGTGCCCGCCGCCTCGTGACCCAGGATCAAGGGCGCCGGGCGGCGCGCATCATGGCCCAAGTAGGCATGCATGTCGGACCCGCAGATCCCAGCGGCCTCGACCCGGATCAGGTGCTCGCCCGGTTGCGGCGCGGCGTCCGGTACGTCGCGATAGACCAGCTGTTCGACACCTTCATAAACCAGAGCTTTCATTTCGCCGTGAACCCCCCGTCAACCATCAGGATCTGCCCGGTGACATAGTCGGATGCCTGCGAGCACAGAAAAAGGATCGGCCCGTCGATGTCTTCCATACGGCCATTGCGACCGATGCATGTCTGCGCCGCGTTGCGGGCAGCGCGGGCGGGGTCATCGAACACCGCCTGTGTCAGCTCGGTCGGAAAGAAGCCTGGGCCGATGGCGTTGGCGGTGATCCCGTGGGACGACCAGGCCTCGGCCATGGCGCGGGTCAGCTGTGCGATCCCGCCCTTGCTGGCCCCATAGGCGATCCCGCCGGGAAAGGCCCGCGTCGTCTGCAGCGAGGCGAAATTCACGATCCGGCCCCAGCCACGCGCCTTCATCGCAGGCACCATGGCCTGGCTGAGGAAGAACGGCGCACCGAGGTTCAGGCCCAGCGTCGCATCCCAGCCTTCGGGCGTGACGTCATCGGCGGCCTGTCGCGTGTTCACCCCGGCGGCATGAACCACGATATCCGGCGCGCCGAACGGGGCCGAGATTTGTTTGACCAGCGTTGGCAGGCCGTCCCGGTCGGCCACGTCACCTGCGACCACCGCAGCGCTTGCACCGATCTCGGCCTGCAACTCGGCCAGTGCCTCGGCCCGGCGGGCAACGCCCACCACTCGCGCGCCCGCAGCCGCCAGCACCTGCGCAACACGCCGGCCCAGCCCAGAACTGGCGCCCGTGACGCAGGCCACCCGGCCGGTCAGATCGAACAGGTCGCGGGGGTCATTCATCTGCGGTCAGGTCAAAGTTTTCGTACGGGAAATACTTGGCCAGACGCACATCGGCCGCGCGGGCGTGGCCCTCCATCCCTTCCAGCCGCGAAATCCGCGCGGTCGCCTCGGCGATGGGTTTCGAACCCTCGCGCGTGGCCCGCTGCCAGGTGACGATCTTCATGTATTTGTGCACGCTCAACCCGCCGGTATAGCTGGCCGCGCCCGAGGTGGGCAGGACGTGGTTCGTTCCGGTGGCCTTGTCGCCATAGGACACGGTCGTTTCTTCGCCCAGGAACAACGATCCATAACAGGTCAGCCGATCCAGCCACCAATCCAGATCCGCGGCCTGCACGGTTAGGTGCTCGGGGGCGTAGTCGTCGGAACACGCGGCCATTTCTTCGCGGTCCGCGCACAGGATCACCTCGGCATAGTCGCGCCAGGCGGCGGCGGCGTTGTCGCGGTTCAGCTCGGGCAGATCGGCGATCAGGGTCGGGACCATCTCCATCACCCGGGTCGCCAGATCGCGGTCATCGGTCACCAGCCAGACGGGCGAGTTGTAGCCATGCTCGGCCTGACTCACCAGGTCGGTGGCCACGACGAAGGGGTCGGCCGTGGCATCCGCCAGGATCAGGCTATCGGTCGGACCCGCGATCATGTCGATGCCGACCTTGCCGTACAGAATGCGCTTGGCCTCGGCCACGAACTGGTTGCCCGGCCCCACAAGGATGTTGGCGCGCGGCAGCCCGAACAAGCCATAGGTCATGGCGGCCACGCCTTGCACGCCCCCCATGGCCAGGATGCTGTCAGCGCCGCTGATATGGGCGGCGTAGACGATCGCCGGGGCCACGCCCTCGCCCGGGCGGGGCGGCGAACAGGCGGTGATGTGACGGCACCCCGCCACTTTGGCGGTGGTCACGGTCATGATGGCGCTGGCGATGTGGCTATACCGCCCGCCGGGCACATAGCAGCCCGCCGCATCGACCGGGATGGCCTTCTGCCCCGCGATGAAGCCCGGCACGATTTCCAGCTGCACATCCGACACGGTGGCCTTCTGCGCCTCGGCAAAGCGGCGCACGTTGTCTTGGGCAAAGCGGATGTCGGCCTTGAGCTTTTCCGGCACCCAGGCGCAGGCGGCGTCGATTTCCGCGGGGGTCATCAGTACGTTGCCCTCGAACTTGTCGAACTTGGCCGCGTATTCCATCGCCTTGGCGTCGCCGCCGGCCTCGATGTCGGCCAGAATGGTCTTGACCGTGTCATGCACCTCGGACGCGTGGGATTGTGCGGTCAGGGTGGCCTTCTTGAGGTATTCACGCGACATATTCAGAAGATCCTATTGGTAGATTTCAGGAAGCAAAGTGGTCGACAGCGCCGGAACGTAGGCGATCAGGATGACGACGATCAGCATGGTCAGCACGAAGGGCACGGCGCGGGCCGCGATCTTGAGGATGGATTCACCCGTGATCCCCGACACCACGAACAGGTTCAGCCCCAGTGGCGGCGTAATGAAGCCCACCCCCAAGGCGGTGATCATCATGATGCAGAACTGGATCTCGTTCATGCCGATATTGTCCGCCAGCGGTTTCAGGATCGGGGCTAGGATGACGATATTCGGTGTCGTCTCCATGACGCAACCGGCCGCGATCAGAATGCCGATCATCAGCAGGATCAGCAGGAACGGATCCTCGGTCAGCGAGGTCACCGAGGCCACGAAGCCCTGCGGCACGCCCATGATCGCCAGCGCCTCGGCCAGCGGGGCCGAGAAGGCGATGATCGGCAGGATAACCCCGTTCACCTTGGCCGAGCTGACCAGCATCGACGGGAAGTCCGCCAGCGTCAGCGTGCGCAGGATGAACCCCATGATGATGGTGACGACGACGGCGGTCGCGCCAGCCTCGGTCGGGGTCAGGCGACCCGAAAAGATGCCATAGAAGATGATGCCCGGCACGATGAAGGCGTACCAGCCCGACTTCAGCGCCTTGCCCAGGTTGGCCAGCCATTCGCCCATGGTCATCATCCCGCCGCCCTCATAGGCGTAGAGGCGGTTCATGATGATGTTGGTCACGAGGATCGAGATCAGGATCGCCAGCCCCGGGATCAGAGCGGCCAGAAACAGGGTCGAGGCCGAGATGCCCAGCACGAGCCCGATGATGATATAGGCAATCGAGGGCGGAATCAGAATGCCGGTACAGGCCCCCGCCGCCACCAGCGCACAGGCATAGGGGCGCGGATAGCCGCTTTCGACCAGTCGGTTGATCGTCATCCGACCCACCGCCGCCGCGCCTGCCGCGTCAGACCCGGAAATGGCCGCGAACATGCCGCAAACCAGAACCGTGGCCGAGCCGAACCCACCCTTGGCGAAACAGGTCAGCGCCTCGGCCACGTCCAGAAACTTGCGCGACAGCCCGGTGCGCACCAGCACGTCACCGGTCAGGATGAACAGCGGCACCGCAGTCAGGGCAAAGGCATCGATGCCGGTGAACAGGCTTTCGCCGACAAGGCTCAGCGGCAGGTCGCCCGACATGATCAGCATCACGATCGCAGCCGAGCCGATCGCGGCCCAGACTGGAACCGCCAGCGCGATCAGGCCGACGAACAGGATCACGGGCAGGTAGAAATCCCAGCCCAGTTCGACCGTTTGATTGAGAGAACTCCAAAGCATCCGGTTTCTCCTCAGTCAAACAGCTTGTCGCCTTCGAAAACGGGCGTGCCGTCACGAAGACTTTTGATATCGTTCATCAACGATTGGATCAGGCGCCAGATCATCAGAGCAAAGCCCGTAGGCACCGCCATCAGGAACCACACCTTCGACACCCGCAGCCCGTCAGTGACCGACCCGAACTTGGCCGAGACATGCACCGCCTCGTAGGACCAGTAGAGCGCGATCACCGCCACCGCGAACATCACCAGATCACCAAAGATATACAGCACCGCCTTGGGCCGCGGCCCGAGGTAATGCATGATCACGTCGATCCGGATATGGGCGCGTTCCTTGACCGCCGCCGCCGCGCCGATCCAGGCCAGATAGATGAAGGAATAGCGGACGATCTCCTCGCCCCAGATCGAGGAATAGGCGAAGATCTCGCGCCGCAGCACCTCGATTGCCATCGTGATGACCAGCATCACGTAAAATACCAGCAGCAGCCAGCGTTCGGCGTTGCGGTCTATGGTTTTGAGTAAGGACATCGCTTCCCTCGGCAAGGCTGGGGGGATGGGCCTGAAAGCTCAGGCCCTGCAGGTCTGGCGAAAAGGCGGGCACACGTCCGGCGCCCGCCCGATCCGCATCAGGCGTCGTGGACGTAGTATTTGCCTTGGGTTCCGGCCGCTTCGACCAGCTTTTCGAAGGCGTCCATCGACCCGGCCAACTCGGTCTTGAAGGGGTCCCACTCCGAGCGCTGATAACCGCCGGTCTCTTGCCACTCGGCCAGTTGGTCGTCGGTCAACGAGTGGAACTCGACTCCGGCCTTGTTCAACTCGGCCATGGCATGGGCGCGGGCCGAGGGTACCTTGGCCAGGTTCTGGTGGCTGGTCATCTCCGAGCCCCACATGATGCCCTCTTGCACGTCGGCCGGCATCGAGTTGAACCATTCCAGGTTGCAGGAATAGACCTGGCTGTCCGGCACCGCCTGGGTGAAGGTGACGTGAGACAGAATGTCCTTGAAGCCAAACACATAGAGCGCGCCGACCGACGGGTCGAGCGCATCCGCCACGCCCTGCTTGATGGCCGAGGGGGTCTCACCCCAGGCAACGGGCGTCGGGTTGGCACCGACCATGCGGTAGTATTGCTGCAGCATCTTGGACCCGGGGACGCGGAATTTCACGCCGCTCATGTCCGAGGGGGTGATGATGGCATTTCCTCCTTGGCGCACGGCCACGACGCGCGGGTCGATCACGACATAGAACAGCGCCTTGAAGCCAGCGGCCTCGACCTTGGGGTGCACTTCGTTCTTCCAGGTGTCGGAATGCACCAGGTTGGTGAACCGCTGGTTCGAGCCGCACAGATACGGCATGTTGATCAGGTCCACGGTCGAAGCGAAGGGTGCGAAGTTCGACAGCGAATGCTGCGCGGCCTGGATGGTTCCACCCTGCACCTTCTGCACCAACGCGCCGCCCGCGCCCAGTTGCCCGCCCGGGGCCAGCTTGACATAGACCTTGCCGTTGGTTGCGTTCTGTATGTTCTCCTTCAGGTCCAGCTGCATGATCGGATAGCTGCGCGAGGCGCCCAGCACATAGGCCGTGGCCACCGTCATCACATGCTCGGCAGCTTGTTCGCGTTCCTTTTCTTCCTTAGCGGTCTGCGCCGCGGCCTCGGATGACCACAACACGCCGCTTGCGCCCGCCACCAGTGCGGCCGTGAACGCGCCACTGGCACTGAGTTTGAGGAAATTGCGGCGTTCAGCTGACGCCAGTTCCATTTGATCTTTGTTCATTGATTGCCCTCCCATTGGAAAAATTCAGCCGCCGTTCTCCTCACGTTCGGCCTCTTTTTTCAGAATTGCGACAACGAACAGGATCGACGCCGCGAACAGAACCAGCATCTCGCCCACATCCCCAAGAAAAGCGCGGCCTGCAAACGCACCCAGCGCCACGTTCGTGAAATAGACGACGAAGACGATGGCGGATGCGGCAAGAAACATGTTCGGGACTCCGGCTAGAATCGGCACTGAGGCCATTTGTAAGCGCTTACATGGAAAATGCAAGCGCTTACATTTCAACTTTCATTGCCAATCCGATCCGGTTAGAATTGGACAGAGCAAAGATTAGGTTTGGAAATGTCGAAGCTGAAGCCCGCCCCGACACTGGATGACGTTGCCAGAAAGGCGGGCGTTTCCACGGCTACGGTTTCGCGTTGCCTCAACACGCCGGATCGGGTTGTCGAAGCGACCCGCAAACGCGTGCAGTCGGCGATCGAGGCGCTGGGCTATACACCGAATTTCGCGGCTCGGGTCATGGCGGCCAAACGCACGTTTACCATCGGCGCGATCATCCCGACGATGGAGAACGCCATCTTTGCGCGCGGCTTGCAGGCCTTTCAGGAAGAGCTGCACCAACATGGATATACGCTGCTGGTATCCAGTTCGGCCTACAAACCGGCCACCGAAGAAGAGCAGATCCGTACTTTGGTTGCCCGCGGCGCCGATGGCCTGCTGCTGATCGGACACGACCGGGCGTCGCGCATCTACGAATTTCTTGAGCACCGGGAAATTCCGGCGCTGGTCGCGTGGTCATTTTCCCCGGACGGGCGTTTGCCCTCCATCGGTTTCGACAACCGGGCGGCCATGTACGAGTTGGCGAAAAGGGTCATCGACCTCGGGCACAGACGGCTTGCGGTGATATCGGGCATCACCCACGGCAACGACCGCGCGCGCCTTCGATTGGACGGGGTGCGCGACGCTGTTCGGCAGCACGGGCTTGACCCGCAGATGCTTCAGGTCATCGAGACTCCGTACGAGATCGAAAACGGCGCAGAAGCCTTCGCGCGTCTCATGTCGCAGGACGCGCCGCCGACGGCTGTCATGTGCGGCAACGATGTGTTGGCCGCCGGCGCTTTGCTCAGGGCTCAGGACATGGGGCTGAAAGTGCCGCAGGATGTCTCGATCACCGGGTTCGATGACATCGAACTGGCCCGGATCCTGCGCCCGGCGCTGACGACCGTGCACGTGCCGCATCGGGAAATGGGTAGAAAAGCCGCCAAGGCATTGATCGAAATGGTAGAAAAAAGGGCCCCGGCGGCCGGTGAACACTTGTTCACGCATATCGTCGAACGACAGTCCTTGGGTCCTGCCAACTCGGGGTGATCCGTGTGCCTAGGTCAGGCGGCCCGATCTTCCATCGTCCGGAAATCACCCTTCAGCCACAAATGCCGCTTGCACATCGGTTCGGTAAAATACTGCCGGATCAAGCTGCTTAGGGCCTTGTGGATCAGTTTTGAAGTGGTGTCCGGATAGACCTCGGTCGTGAACAGAGAAACGATCCTGACAAAGTTCCGACCCGGAAAAGGCGTTGCCCGAACCGAGTCATGATAGCGATGCGCCCGATGGAAACACCCGGCCGTGGTGATCGCCCATCCGCTGCCTTCGGCCACCAACCCCATGATCGACTGGTTGCATTCCAGCTCGAACCGGTTGGGCAGGTTGTACTTGTTGCGCGTCAGCTGGATCTCAATCTGCTTGCCGATCGTGTAGTCTCGCGAATACCGCAGCAGCGGCAGGTCGGAATGGGGCGAGAACAGATCCTGCACCTCGCCCTTGAACTTTTCGGGCACGATCACGATGAACGGATCCCGCATCAAAGGGTATTCGACCAGGCCCTGTGTGCCGCCCGGCGGTCGGGTCGCCACGCCCGCGTCCAGCTTGTGCTCCTGCAATTTCTCGATGATCTCGTGGCTGGGCCGCGTGAAATGCCGGAAATTGCAGCGCGGCAGCGCATGGGCCAGAAACCGGATCAGTTCAGGCGCGATCTGGTTGTCGAAATCATCCACCAGGGCCAGCCGCAGATCGGTGGCGTGGCGCCAGTTGCCAGACCGGATCTCGGCCTCGCCCCGCTTCAACACGGTCAGGCCATCGCGTACATAGCGCGAAAATACCTCGCCAGCCGGTGTCAGGCTCATCGGACGACGGCCGTGATCCACAAGTGCGATGCCAAGGGCGTCTTCCAGGCTGCGAAGATGGTTGGAAACGGTGCTGATCGACAAACCCGTTTCCGAGGCCACCCGCTGAATCGAACCGGACTTGGCGATCAGGCGGAACACTTCCAACCAGCGCAGGCTCAGTGTTTTGGACACGGGGCAAAACCCTCCCGCAATTTCGATTTCATCGAAACTAGCGAAACAGAGTTTTTGCTTTCGGGCAATGGTGAATGTTGGTCACACCCATTAGCTGCGCATGCGGGTGAACTCGGGATCGTAGGGGCAGGCAGGGATCACCCGCGCCGGAACCCTGTCACCACACAGGTCCAGCATCATCTCGCTGCCCTCGGCTGACAGGTGCGGCTCGACAAAGGCATGCGCCAGGTTCAGCCCGGTGCGATGCCCCCAGTCGCCTGAGGTCACCGTTCCCACCACCCGATCCCCGACCATCAGCGACGCACCGGGTTGCGCGGGCGCGTGCGTGGCCTGCACTTGCAGGGCAACCAGCTTGCGCGACGGCCCATTGGCTTGCCGTTCGATCAGCGCCGCGCGCCCGATGAACTCCGGCTTGTCCAGCCTAACAAAGCGGCCCAACCCAGTTTCGAACGGGTCATATTCGGTGATCAGGTCGGCCTTCCAATGCAGGAAGGTCTTCTCCATCCGCATCGACTCGATCGCCCGCGCGCCGAACAATTGTAGGCCAAAGGCCTGTCCGGCCTGTCGCAGCGCAAGATAGGCCGCATAAAGCGAGGCGTTGGGCACATGGATCTCATAGGCCAGTTCGCCCGAGAAACTGACGCCCATCACGGTGGCGGGCGCGATGCCGACAAAGCACTCGCGCACGCTGAGCCACGGGAAGGCGTCCCGCGACCAATCCCCGCGCGAACAGGCCGACAGCACGTCACGCGCCCGTGGCCCGGCCAGAACCAGGATGGTCTGGTCGTTGGTCAGGCTACGCAACTGCACGTCCTCGTCGGGGGCGATGTGCCGGGACAGCCAATCCATGTCATGCAGTTCGGCCGCTGCGGCCGAGCCGTACCAAACCCGATCCGGCCCCCGGT